>JABHJJ010000007.1 GCA_018691945.1 Candidatus Nitrosopelagicus sp.
ATAGTTCTTCACCGGCTAAAGCACGATCCAATGCCTGAGAATCACCAATTAATTGGTCTAACATGCTTTTGGACTTTCTGATCAGGATATATTCCTTAATCTTTCAAGGGTTTTCATGAGAGTATAGTTCTTCACCAATGTCATTGATGGTACTAAACACACCTAGATCTTAAGCATTTTTGAAATGTGTTACAGTGTATTTCGACATTCTTAAGTTATAGAAATACAATAAGAATTATTGAAATCGGTATTTCTTATTGCAATAGTGGCAGTTGCCATGATTGGAGTTATGGTTCCAAGTGGATTTGCTGAAGAAATTCCAATAAAATTAGAATTAAATAAAAATGATTTTTTGTATTCGGATCCAATTATTCTAAAAATTACTCCAGAAAGAATTGTGGAAAGAACTCCTTTTGATATATCTGTAGTAGATGAACGTGGAAATGAATTACCTAGTTTACTGACTTCTTTTAATAATTATAGAAATATAGTGATTTCTGATGATGGAACTCGAGGTTATGCTCTCCTAGTTGAATATGATTATTACATTAGTCCACAACCATTTTTAGCTCGTTCAGATCTTCCATCACAGGAATATACAGTACATGTTGTTTACGGAGATAACCTGGGAAAAAATTCTATATCTTTCAATTATGACAACACCAAAAATCCTGCAGTAGATTTTATGCTGAAAAATTACAGGATTGATAAATTTGTTCTTGGTGCATTTACATATTATGAACCTGTCTTAGTAACACCGAAAATTGGACATGAAGATTTTGTTCAAATAAATGTACGCTATGATATTGGTACTGATAAAAATTCAAAAAAGTTAGTACAATACTCTCTGTATAATAACGCTGAAAAAGCTCAAGAAACATTTCAAGATTTTGCAGTAGTTGAATACAATATAATTAATGATAGTACAACAGATCCAGATATTCCAGAAAATTTTCAATGTGCTCCTACTCGTGAAGGAACTACATGTATTCAAAATAATCTCATAATTAAGGCTGAATCTATCTATCCAATACTAGAACTCATTGATAGAAAAGGACTTCCTCCAGCACAGTTTACTCCAGAAACAACTTTAGTTACAACAACACCTCCTGTTGTTGTAAACCCAAACAAAATTGCATCATTTGTAGATACCACAAAAGACCCGCAACACTACATTGACAGATACAACAACGAATCAACTTACAAAGAATGGTTTGATGAGAATTACCCACAATATTCTTCAATTTATCAAGCAGTTGGACTAGATGCACCTGTTGCTGAACAAATCAATGAACCAGAATATGTCCCAGAGCCGGTATTTACACCAGAACCTGTAATGGAACAAGAAGTAAACTGTGGACCTGGAACTGAATCCGTAAATGGTGTATGTCAAGTCATACAAACGATTGAAGATACTTCTAAATCAATTGCACAACCAACTGGAAAGTGTGCCAATCTTAATCGTGGAGCCATGTTGAGTGGTTGTGATTTACATGGTATGGATTTGAGAACTAATTTAGCTGGTGCTGATCTTTCTGGTGCAAACCTTTCAGGTGCAAACCTCGATAATGGAGTATTTTCCGGTGCAAACCTTTCAGGTGCTGATCTTTCCGGTACATCTCTATGCTATACTCACTTTGACGGTGCAAACCTTTCAGGTGCTGATTTTACCAATTCAAATTTTTGTGAGCCACATCTAGATGGAACTACTGGTTCAATGGGTCCTGCAGACATGAGAAATGTTAATCTTTCTGGATTGGATATAGGGAATACTAGTTTCGATGAGGTAAACCTTTCCGGTGCAAACCTTTCCAACCTACAAACTCCATTATGCGCGGATTTTGAAAGATCTAACTTAATTAATGCTGATCTAAGTGATGCGGATCTTGACTGTGCATTTTTTACTGGTGCATGGCTAGACTATGCTGACCTTTCCGGTGCGGATCTACATGATGCAAACTTTGAATTTGCAAGTCTACCTGGTGCAAACCTTTCCGGTGCTGATCTTTCCGGTGCAAAATTTTGGGGAGACTCCGCATCAGCATTTAATGAAAAGAAATTGGATGAAAGTTTAGAGTATGTTGGTTTTACTTGGGGTTCTGCAAATATGCAAGGGGTCAATCTACAAAATGCAAATCTACAAAATGCAAATCTACAAAATGCAAATCTAGACGGTGCAGACATTACTGGTGCAAACATCTTTGGTGCAAACTTTATCGGTG
>JABHJJ010000008.1 GCA_018691945.1 Candidatus Nitrosopelagicus sp.
AATGAGATTCGAACTCATGATCACCGCCATGTCGAGGCGGTATCCTAACCAGCTAGACTACAGGCCCACACGGATTTTGATTTAATGCGATATTTACAGTTTAGAAAAATAACTTACCTGAGGATAATTGCCAGTACAGACAAAAATTAAAAGGAATCATGGATTGATAGAAAATATCTTGAATGCAAAAAAGCCAACTGTGATCGAACTGTTTGCAGGTGCAGGCGGAATGGCATTGGGTCTTGAAAAGGCAGGATTTGAAACAAAATTGCTGGTGGAATATGACAAAGACTGTGTTGCCACATTGCAAAATAACAGGCCAAAATGGAATGTTTCTCATGATGACATTCACAACATAACTTTCAAAGGAATGAAGGCAGATGTTGTCACTGGAGGTTTTCCATGTCAGGCATTTAGCCATGCAGGAAATAAGTTAGGATTTGAAGATACTAGAGGAACTTTATTTTATGAATTTGCAAGAGCAGTTAAAGAGATAAAGCCAAAAATATTTTTGGCAGAAAATGTCGAGGCAATTTTGAGAAACCAGGATGGAAAAACAATTAAGGTAATCATGGATGTTTTATCCTCATTTGGTTATGATGTACGTTATGAAGTTTTGAATGCTGTAAATTATGGAGTTGCACAAAAAAGAAAACGTGTAATCTTTATCGGAACAAAAAAAGGAATTAAATTCCAATACCCTAAACATCAAAAAAATTCTATTACTTTATCTGATGCATTAAAGGACGTTCCAGATTCAGTAGGCAGCAAGTATTCTGAAGAAAAAATAAAAATGCTAAAGCATGTTCCACCTGGTGGCTCATGGGTGGATATGCCAGTTGAGGTTCAAAAAAAGTACATGGGAAAAAGTTTCTACTCTACTGGTGGCAGGCGTGGAATGGGAAGAAGAATTGCATGGGATGAGCCTTGTCTTACCTTAACCTGCTCACCTGGCCAAAAAATGACTGAAAGATGTCATCCAGAAGAGGAAAGACCGTTTACCGTAAGGGAATATGCCCGAATTCAATCATTTCCAGATTCTTGGAAGTTTGAGGGCAGTATTTCGTCTCAATACAAACAGATTGGAAATGCTGTACCTGTAAAACTTGCAACTGCTGTCGCAAAAGAGGTTTACAATTCTATAATGCGCCCTAAACTAGTTAAGCTGATTCCAGTACAATCTAAAATTAAACATTTTACTTGAAGATTAAAACCCTAAACAGTATTGTACGTTAAAATTTATTTCTAACTTGTGGGATTAGATCCTAAACAAAAAAAAGTACTTGATGATCTTTTAACAAAAAAATTTGAAGAAAAATTGATTCGCTTTAAACGTCCAGAAGGATTGGACAGGCATTTTGCAGCAATACACACTATTCCTGAAAAAGATAGACGCATGTATTCTGGAATTCAATCCCTGCTAACTTCTTTTGGACAATCATTTTATGAAGACATGGCAGTCTCAATTGCATCAGTAAATTCAGATAAAGTAGAGCGATTCTGGAGATCAAATCAATTAGTTTCAAAAGACAGAGTTGCAAAAATAAATGACATTGTTAATAATCTTGCAAATAAAATCAGTACTCCAAATAGAGTACGAGAAATCAAAGATATTCTTGAAGTTCCAAATAAAAATCCCACTCGGGTAGATAATGGAATGATTGTCGATGTATATGTTCAACAAGGAAATAAAGAATATTATTTCGAAATAAAAACAGTGGGTCCAAACATACGTGGGTTTAGATCCCATAAAGAACAAGTTTTAACATGGGTTGCAAGAGCTGATAAGGAAATTCATGCAGCATTAGTGTTGCCCTATAATCCATACTTGCCAAAACCCTACAAAAGACCAGGAAGTGAAATCATGGATCTAGGTGAAGACCTTTTAGTTGGTAAAGATTTCTGGGATATTCTTGGTGGGAAAGGATGCTATGAAGATATTGAAGATGCATTTCAAAGAATAGGTGGAAAGTATTGGAAAAAATTATCTTCAAAATTCTAAAATAAGATAAAGATTAAAATTATTTTTTATTTCTCAGACAGAAAAATACAGTGCTTTTGATTTTATTTTAGATTTAATTTCTCCTTGATTGCACCATGTAAGGAGTCTCTGGTGTCTTGATCAACTAGTTCCTGTATGAACTCGTCAGGATTTTCCTTCCATGACAAGACTTTTTGAAGATGTCCCTCAAATGTTCCAAACAC
>JABHJJ010000074.1 GCA_018691945.1 Candidatus Nitrosopelagicus sp.
AAATGGACTGATTCCATGTTGGAAAAGTTTGCAGCAGTTGGTGGCAAACTAAATGGTCATCCAGAAAATAGACTGGTTCATAATCTCAACATTAGATTTGATAGAATTGAAGGCAAGGCAATAATTAATTCAGTTTCAAAGAAATTGGCCATATCTGCAGGTTCTGCATGTACTACTCAAAATGTTGAGCCTTCCCACGTACTTTTAGCCTTGGGATTAAGCGAAGAACAGTCACACTATGCCATAAGAATTGGATGTGGACGCTTCAATACTGGTGAGGATATTGAAATTGCAATAAGTGAGATTGTAACTTCAATTGAATCTTTGAGTAAAATTAGATGAAATTAATTTAATTTGTTGGGAGGCATGTGTTTGATTGCATATCCTAATCGCTCAGCACTGTTGTAGTGATTTTTAATAATTTCTGGATAATTTTCTCCTATCATATTTACTGAATCTTTTAACATTTGTATTCTTTCCTTATCTGTTGTAATATTTTCTATTAATTGATCAATGAATTTTTCTGGGGGTAGAAATCCTGATTTATGACAATTGCAACTCTGACATGCCAAAGCATAGTTCCAAATGTTGTCCTCAGAAATATAATCAAATGGTATGACATGTTCAAGGTGTACTTTGATAGAATCTGAAAATTCAACTTCACAATAGAAGCATTTGTCGTAACCTGCCTCAATGAGTTCCTGTTTTGCTTTGTTAGAATATGCTGTATCTCTTTTGATTTCTGAGCCTTCAAGTTTTGGAATAATCAATGGAACGTCTCTGTTATATTTTTCCAAGAAGCGTGCCCATTCAAGTACTACAACTGCATTTAGCAAGACATGCTTTTCTTGAACAAATTTGATAAACTCTGGATTGAGATATATTCCAAATGTAAGATCCGTATCCTTTCTATTTGGATCACTCCAGCCAGGTACTACTTGATATTTGAAAAATAAGGGATTCTCAGGCTCAAGGTTGGCAATTTTTTGAAATCTCCACACAACATCATTGAAACATTGTTCAGATATGGCATCAATGCAATTTTGAATTTTCGTTTTCTCTTGTCGTTCATAGTCCGCATAGTTTTTTGGATAATATGATTCAGAAAATTCAGTTTCAATGATTGTAATGATGTCTGGTACTTTAATTCCGCCTTTTTTTGTATATGTTGGTGCGTGATTTAATTTGGTTTTGCATACTTGTGGCCAAAAAAATTCCAAAAAATATTTGGCTATGGTTGAAAATTCCACATGCTCTTCAACTCTATCTTGCTTACAGTATTCCAGTAGAAATTTGGCAAATGCAAATTTGTATGTGGTTGATTTTTTCCCGTGTACTACAATTGAAAGAAAATCATTTTCAAATTCCTGATGATTTTTTGTTTCTGAAAAATTCATCTTTTCCATAATCTCTGTGAATGATGCTGTCCTTTGGGTGTATCCCATCCATACTGTCCGTCTCCTAAATCTCTAAACCAATCATAGATAATTCTTAGACAAATATCTACATCTTGTCTATCTGGAGGGGGAACATCTGTGATGATTTTTCTCTCTAAAACCCTTCTTAATTCTCCATAGTAAACTTCTCCTCCATGTTCCTCTAAAATCTCAATAATTTTTTTCATAAATAGATGATTGAGAAATTGAAACTTTATTTTTTTTAAAAATTCTTCCTTTGTTAATCCTAATTCAATTTCATAATTTGATAAATCTCGAATAATGCATTTTGATGTGTATTTGTCTTCTGATGGTTCCATTTTCTTTGAAATTCTATCATACCCTTCTACCAAGTCAAGTACATTTTCAGTCCATGGAAGCACGTCAATTGAATAATTATCTTTAGTGGGCGTGATTTTTATTTTTTCTATCTTGATTTTTTCAGGTTTTTGATGATTGTTATACCACTCTAGATATTGTTCATACTTTTCATCATTAATCCAAACTGCCTCGTGTTTTATTTTTTCAAGGTATAGTCTATCCTCAATAGATAATTGATTTACAATTGTAGCAATTTCATAATTTCCTTCAAATTTTTTGTCTGGGTTCAGTCCTCTTTCAGAAATATTTCCTGAGCCTACTATTGCACTGTCTAAATTTATTGAATAAACTTTGAGATGTATCTTATCATGAGAGTATAGTGTAATGTTGTTTTTTTTACAAAATGGATATAATTCTAATTCTGATGAACCTTGCAAGAGATTTGATTCCTTCCAATTGGTAATGATTTCCATCTCATTATGAACTCCTTCAATCAATTGCTCTAAAATTTTTGTTTTAATGTATGGAACATAAAGAACAATTTTTTCATTATCCTTTGCATTTGTCAGATATGATTTGATTTTATCAAATAATGGTGATTGGAGTAATTTTTCAGTCATTGTATCCAACTATCTTGCATAAGAGTATGTGCCAAATCTATTCCAGGTAAATTATCTGCAATTGTATATAGATCAAATTCAACTGTTCCTCCCATTTTTGGTCCTCGCATGCCACGTCCAATCATTTGTTGATTCAGTACAATTGATTTAGTTGGTTTACCTATTACCACAACTTCAATTTTTGGTTCATCAAAACCCGTAGTAAATACAGCGGCATTACATATCATATCAATATCCCCTGTTTTGAATTTTTTAATGGCCTCTCTTCTATATTCATGAGGAGTGTTTCCATCAATGTGAACTGCATTTATTCCATTCAGGATCATTAGTGCACAAATTAATTTTGATTGATAGATATTTGTACCAAAATATAATATTCTTTTTTTATTTTTCTTTTTAACAATTTCAAGTAATTGTGTTGTGATCATTCTGTTTCGGTCATTATTTTCGGCAATAAGTTGGAGAAATTTATCTGGTAGTTCTCTTGCTTTACTTGCCATTTTCCAAATTTTAGGTGGAATTGTTTCAATCATGCTGGCAGAAGCGAATTCTTTTTTATTCACATGTGACAAATACCCTTTTTTCTGTAAAAATGATATTGTTGAGTCTGAATCATCTTCATCTAACTCAATAGTAATCAGACGTTCATTAAAGAAATCTCTTAATTCCATATTTTCTTTTGATTCTCTACCTCTAACAGGAGTTGCAGTTAATCCAATAACTTTTGCACCTTGATTATGAAATTTTTTAATTAACGGTTTATACGTATCAGCAATTGCATTATGTGCTTCATCACACACCACAAGATCAGGTTTTAGCACATCTGGATTTTCTTCTACAAAATTAATTAATGAAGGATAGTTTGCCATTATTATTGAATTTTTTTCAAACATTGATGACTTGTGACCTGAAAATAACCTGTAAACTTTTGTATCATTTAACCCTAAATGCGGGAATACGTTTTGAAAACTTTCAATTGCCTGTTCAAGAAGTTCCTCCCTATCTGCTAACCAAATAATCTGTCTTGGTTGATCTTTTTGCACTCCTCTATTCAGAAAATGAGTTACAATTTCCATTGCTACTCTTGTCTTACCCGCACCAGTTGGCATTTGGATAATAAACTTCATCATTCTTTTCTCTATTAATTCATCTGCTTGATAGAATACTTTGCTTTGATAGGGGTAAAGTTGTCTAAATGGTGTAGTTGATTTTAATATTAATTTGATTTCTTTTGTTTCAGGATCCATTTTTGCAATTGTAACTTCTTCAATGTCCTCCCTTTCTTCTTTAGTTAATGGTATCAAACTTTCATCATAATCAAATTTAGCAACAAACTCTTTTGTTGAAAAATTATCTGCCCAAGGTAATTTACTTGCTTTATCA
>JABHJJ010000075.1 GCA_018691945.1 Candidatus Nitrosopelagicus sp.
GTAGAGTTAGTAGAAAACCTGGTGTATGTTTTGCAACTTCTGGACCTGGCGCAACTAACTTGTTAACAGGAATCGCAACTGCTCAAGCTGACTCTGCACCAATGGTTGCAGTAACCGGACAAGTTCCTGTTGCAATGATCGGAAAGGATGCATTTCAAGAGAGTGATATCATCGGCATGGCTAATCCTGCATTAAAATATTCATATCAACCACGAACTCCTGACGAAATTCCAACTATGGTTAAACAAGGATTTTACATTGCAGAAACTGGAAGACCAGGCCCTGTATTATTGGATATTCCTAAAGATGTCCAACAAAATGAAGGTAAATTTACTTTTCCTGACGAAGTACGTGTTCCAGGTTATCATCCTTGGTCTGATCCTGACATCCCAAATACTGCGCGTGCAGTTGAATTATTGTTATCTGCACAAAAACCAATAATTCTTGCTGGTGGCGGTGTAATTATCTCATCAGCATTTGCAGAATTACAATCCATAGCTGAATTACTAATGATTCCTGTTGTAACTACATTCAAAGGTAAAGGGGCATTTCCTGAAAATCATCCATTATCATTAGGTCCGATTGGAATGCATGGACATGCTGAAGCCAATAAATTGATGACTGAAGCTGATTGTGTTTTAGCAATTGGCACTCGTTTTTCAGATCGTTCTGTTGGTACATTTGCTGAATTTGAAAAGAACTTGAAAATCATTCACATGGATGTAGATCCTGCAGAAATTGGAAAGAATCAGACTACATCTGTAGCCGTAGTTGGTGATGTACGTGCATCATTACGTATATTTGGAAAAATGTTGATGGACAAGGCTGTACGTACGTCTGATGATAATCCGTGGTTAAAACATGTTAAAGAAGTAAAACAATACTGGCGTGAAAATTTAAAAATACATCCTGGAGAAATGGGGGCTGCTAAAATTCTTAGAAAATTAAGAGAGTTACTTCCACATGAATCAATTGTGACAACTGAAGTAGGCCAGCATCAAATGTGGGCATCATTGTTCTTTGATGCAATACATCCTGGAACTTTCTTTAGCTCAACTGGTTTAGGTACAATGGGTTGGGGATTTCCTGCTGCAATTGGAGCAAAAACTGCACGTCCTAATGTACCTGTAGTTGACATTGCAGGTGATGGTAGCTTTAACATGACAGAAAATTCACTTGCAACTGCCGTCTTAGAAGACTTGCCCGTAATTGTATTTTTAATAAATAATTCTTCTTTAGGAATGGTTGCACAATGGCAAAGAACTTTCTATGACCGTCACATGGTTGGTGTTGAATTGAATAAATGCCCTGATTATGTTAAATTAGCTGAATCATATGGTGCACAAGGACTTCGTGCGCAATCAATGGATGAACTTGACAACGCAATCAAAACTGCATTAAAAAGTGAGGTTGCAACTGTAATTGATATCCCAATTGATCCTGAAGAAGATGTATTACCGTTTGTTGCACCTGGAACTGGATTAAAGGATATGATCCTACCTTCATAATGTGATAGAGATGGTTTGGGCAATTTTATCAATCAAAGTGGAAAATAAACCTGGAATCTTGTTTAAGGTTACACATCTTTTCAGATCACGTAATTTCAACATAGATAGTATTTCTGTAGGTGTCACTGAAGATAAAAAATATTCTAGAATGACAATTACTACAATTGGCGATGAGAAGCAAATTATACAAATTGTCAAACAACTTGACAAAATGATTGACACAATTGAGGTTCGTAGGTTAGATGTGAATAACTCTGTGTATAGAGAATTGGTAATGTTTAAGATTAAAGTAAACAAACCAGAAGATAGTATGGAAATTAACAAATTAGCCAGTGCATACTCTGCAAAAATACACGATGCCAAAAAGGAGTCAATTATTGTAGAGATGACTGCAACCCCTCATCAAATAAGTGCCTTTGAAGAATTGGCAAAGAAATTTGGATTAAAAGAAATGGCACGAACTGGTATAACTGCATTAGAGCGTGAAGAACATGAACATTAGAATTTTTGATACAACTTTACGGGATGGAGAACAATCTCCTGGTGTTTCATTATCTCCAGAAAAAAAATTAAACATTGCGAAAAAACTTGATGAATTAGGTATTGATGCAATTGAAACTGGATTTCCTATCATATCTGCTGGAGAAAAAGAAGGTGTAAAATTAATTGTTGCCGAAGGACTAAATGCAGAATTATGTGGATTGGCAAGAACAAGCAAAAAAGATATTGATGCTGCTGTAGATTGTGGACTAAATTACATACACACGTTCATTGCAACTTCTGACATTCACTTGGAGTATAAATTAAAAATGTCACGTGATGAAGCTTTAGAAAAAGCAATTGAAGCTGTAGAATATGGAAAATCTAGGGGCTTACAAGTAGAATTCTCTGCAGAGGATGCCACTAGAACTGATAGGAAATTCTTGAAAAAAGTATTTGGGGCTGTTGCTAGTGCAGGAGCTGACAGAATTGATATTCCAGACACTGTAGGTTATTCAACTCCTCAATACATGGGTGAGATCACAAAGGATGCAATAGAAGTTTCCAAATTGCCAATTAGTGTACATTGTCATAATGATTTTGGGTTGGCTGTAGCAAATGCAATATCTGGTGTACAAGCAGGTGCATCTTGTGCACATGTTACAATTAATGGAATCGGTGAACGCGCAGGAAACGCTTCTTTAGAAGAATTTGTTATGGCATTAAACAGTTTACAATTTGAAAAAGAATGGACTACAAACGTCAATACAAAATTAATCTATGAAACTTCTCGATATATTTCAAAAGTAGCTGGAATGTCTGTACAACCAAACAAAGCAATTGTTGGTGAAAATGCATTTGGTCATGAATCTGGTATTCATACTCATGGTGTATTGAATAATCCTTTGACTTACGAGCCAATTAGTCCTGAAATTGTAGGAAGAACCCGTTGGTTGCAGGTAGGAAAACATGCAGGAATTCATGGTATGAATGCAATGCTCAAAGAATATGGTATTGAACCAAACGAAGAACAAACAAAACAAATCTTGGAGAAGGTAAAGGCATTGGGTGATCAAGGAAAACAGGTTACTGAAGTTGAATTGTTATCTATGGCAAATGAAGTAATAGGTGAAAATAAATTAAAACGAATTGTTCAATTAACAGGATTCTCAGTATCGACAGGTGTTGGAACAATGCCTTATGCATTTATAAAATTAAATATTGATGGACACGAATTCACTGCAACTGATTTTGGTGTAGGTCCTGTGGATGCTTCATTAAATGCAATACAAAAAATTACAAGTCAAATTACTGATGAGGTACGATTAAAAGAATACAAATTAGATTCTATTTCTGGTGGTGCTAATGCATTATGTGAAGTAACTGTAAAAGTTGAAGATGCACGAGGAAACATAATTTCATCCAAATCTGTAGGTGAAGATATTGTTACAACAAGTGTTCAGGCTATGGTTGACGGAATTAATCGTATAATGTTAAAAAATCTTCTAAAGGAAAAGAAGATTTAATCATCATAACATTTTAGGTGATATGTATGTATAAAATTTCTTTAATTACTGGTGATGGAATTGGTCCTGAATTATCAGAATCTGTCAAAACTATTTTGGATACAATTCATGACAAATTAAATGTTAAATTTAATATTAAATTTCTTGTAGCTGGTGATACTGCACTTGAACAAACTGGTAGTGCACTACCTGATGATGTTTTTGAATCTATAAGATCTTCTGATGCATGTTTGAAGGCTCCTGTTGGAGAAAGTGCTAAAGATGTAATTGTTACATTAAGACAAAAACTAGACTTGTATGCAAATATCAGACCTGCAAAATCATATCCAAACACTCCTGCATTACGAGATGATATTGATCTTGTAATTGTACGTGAAAACACAGAAGATCTTTATACTGGTCAAGAATTCCAGATAGATGATACTGCAGTAGCATTAAGAATAATTAGTGAAAAAGCATCAAAAAGAATTGCAAAACATGCGTTTGAAACTGCGATGCATAGAAATCAGCAAAAACGTGTAACCTGTGTTCATAAATCAAATGTCATGAAATTGACTGATGGTCTTTTTGCTAAAAGCTGTGAAGAAGTCTCAAAAAATTATCCTGACGTAAGTTTTGATCAAATGTATGTGGATGCATGTGCCATGAATTTGATTCGCTCTCCTCATGAATTTGATGTAATTGTGACTACCAACTTGTTTGGTGATATATTATCTGATGAATCGTCTCAAGTTGTAGGTGGATTAGGCATGGCACCTGCTGCAAATTTAGGTGATAATTTTGGCTTGTTTGAACCCGTCCATGGTGCAGCATTTGATATTGCAGGGAAACAAATCGCAAATCCTTCTTCATTTATCTTATCTACAAAAATGATGTTAGATTGGTTAGGTTCAAAAAATAATGACTCTGATTGCATTGCTGCAGGAGAAAAACTTGAAGATGTGGTCTTAGATTTGATAAAATCTGGAATCACCACTAAAGATATTGGTGGTGAAAAGTCCACGCAGGAATTTACTAGTGAAATTATCAGTCGATTATAGATCTGTTAATTCTTTCTTCTAGTTTCCCAACCTTTTACTGATGCATAGCTTCGTTTCAGTGCTGCAAGATCATGACCGATCCATCCTAATGTTGCTGCTCTTCTACGTTCTTCAGTTGTCATACTAATTCTTGAAAATACAATTTAATCTGATATTTGACACTGTCACCAATGTTTGTTTTTTTAATCTAATTTTTTTCTATAAAATTTATGGTTTGAGCCTATCTGGATCTCTTGGATACAAAACAACTTCACGTACATTGTCAATTCCAACTAAAACTGTCATTAATCTATCTAATCCCATACCCCAACCTGAATGTGGTGGCATTCCCCATCCAAATGTTTTCAAGTGTTCTTCAAAACTAGATGGATCCAGATCTTGTTCTTTGAGTCTTACTTTAAGCTGTTCTGGATCATGTAATCTTCTTCCTCCAGATGATAATTCAAGATATCCGTATTGTAAGTCAAATGAACGTGAAAGTGTAGGATCATCATCTTTCTCATGAATGTAAAATGGTTTTAGCTTCATAGGCCAATCTGTTAAAAAGAAAAATCCTGGGTGTTTCTCTCCTAAACTACGTAGATGTGAATCTTGCAAATCTTCTCCAAATTCTATCTTGATGTCTAATTCGCTTAATTCTTCTAATGCCTGTGTATATGTGACTCTTTCAAATGGTGATTTTGGAACTTTAATCTCATGTCCAATCTCTTGTTGTTCTGTTTTTGAATTCTCAGATGTATTTTTGAAAACATCTATCACGATTGATTCTAAAACATCCATGACGTCTGTATAATCCATCATTGCAGCCTCAATGTCTACGCTTGTGAACTCACTGAGATGTCTTCCTGTGTGTGATTTTTCTGCTCTATAAAATGATGAAATTTCAAATACTCTTTCTAATCCAATTGTCATTTGTTCTTTGTACAATTGTGGGCTTTGAGCTAAGTATGCTTGCTTTCCAAAATAATCAAGACCAAACAAATCTGCTCCTCCTTCGCTTGCACTACCAATAATCTTTGGAGTATTAATTTCAATAAATTTTTTATTAATGAGAGTCTCTCTTATTGATGCCAAAACCTGACTTCTTAGTTTGAAGATTGATGCAGTCTTTTGATTTCTCATATCTAGTGCTCTTGAATTTAGTCGATTATCAATATCACTTTCTAATCTTCCAATTGGATCTATAGGAAGTGGGTACTCTGCTTTTGCAAGAATTTGAATTTCTATTGCTGAAACTTCAAAATCAAAGTCTTTTGCTTTACTTGCTTGAATTTTACCTGAAATTCTTACAACACTTTGTCGGTTTAATCCTTCCAACAAAGTCATAGAATCTCCTTTTACAATTACTTGACATAGTCCTGTAACGTCTCGAACTGTCAAAAATGCCATCTTGCCAAGTTTTCGAAGGTCAACTACCCATCCGCCAAATAATACGTCTTGTCCTTCCATGGATGAATTTAGTTCTTCAATAAGATGTGTTCTTGAAATATCCATATATTCATGAAAATATACACAAGTAAAAACTTAATCTAAGCTCTTCTAAATCAAATCATGTCTTTCATCTCTATTGAAAATTTGACTACCAGATATAATACCTCAAAAGGGCTTGTACATGCATTAGAAGATATTAGTTTTGTAATTGACAAAGGTGAATCAATTGGAATTGCAGGTGAAAGTGCATGCGGCAAAAGTACACTTGGGCTATCTATCATTCGCATGATCTCAAATGGAAAAATTTATTCTGGTAAAATCATATTTGATGGAAAATCTTTACTTGATGTACCTGATGATGATTTTGATAAAAATATACGGTGGAAAGAAATTTCTATGGTTTTTCAGGGTGCCATGAACTCACTTGACCCTGTTTTTTCAGTTCAGCAACAATTTGAAGAAGTCCTTAAACAACATAATTTCAAAGGTGAAATGAAGGAATCAATCATTGAATCATTAATTTCAGTTAATCTTGATGAATCTATCTTGAAGAAATTTCCTCATGAGTTAAGTGGAGGAATGAAACAACGTGTAGTCATTGCCATGGCTTTAATCTTAAAACCAAAATTTGTGATTGCTGATGAACCTACTACTGCATTAGATGTTTTAATTCAAGCACAAATTGTTAATCTATTTAAAAAATTAAAAAAAAATGGACACTCCTTCATGATAATCTCTCATGATTTGGCTGTTCTTTCTGAAGTTGCAGAAAAAATTGGAATTATGTATGGTGGAAGAATGGTTGAATTTGGAAACTCGTCAGAAATATTTCTTGAACCAAAACATCCTTACACAAAAGGACTGTTGGAGTCAATTCCTGTCTTATCAAAAGATACAAAACCAAAATTCATTCCTGGAATTCCTCCAAATTTAGTTAATCCTGATGAAGGCTGTAAATTTTATGATCGTTGTCCTGAAGCAATGGAGAAATGCAAAAAAGATCCTCCTAAATTTAAGACAAAGAGTGGATATGTTTTGTGTTGGCTTTATGAATAAATCTGAATTTCTTAGGGACCGTTCCATTCACTTGTTTGAATATACAAAATTATAGATGATATGATGAATGTTGATATTATTGCAATTCCACGTAAATTGACAATTTTATTTTCATCATCGTCACTCATTTACTAGCTTAGGGATCCCATATAGAAAATCTTAACTAAATTATATTTCTGTGGGATCTAGGCTTTCGTCTCAAAACAATTTTTGTATGTATTTGGGTTTGTTTTAAGCTGCAGTTCCATTATACTCTTTGAAAATTTATGAACTTTCATCATATGTTCTGTAATGTCATCGCAATCTGTTTTGCAGCTTTTACACATGTATTTCATATTTTTCTCGATCATAGGTAGTATACAAACCGATCAATTAGTAATTGA
>JABHJJ010000076.1 GCA_018691945.1 Candidatus Nitrosopelagicus sp.
ATACAACAATGGTTTATCAACTCGATTTGTGGTATCGCCTCAACTAAATTGGATACTTAATGGTAAACTCTGTCAAGTTTGTAATCATGAAGAACCATCAAAAAAATCAAAAGTTAATCTTGAACAATTCAAAACTGACATTGATAGAAAATTCACAAAAGGAATTGTAAAACGTGCAGTAGAATTAAGATTACTAAGACATGGATATTACACTCAACCAAAGCGAGTTCAACAATGTGAAAAATACATTGCACGATTCTTTGAAAATAAGGAAATTAACCTAGAGGAATTAGCAGAAGCATATGGCTTGACAGAGCGTACAACGAGGCTATTTCCTGATAAAACACCTGAATTTGAGGCTAGAAAGGTATGATTGAATTTCCTTGTAAATGGTGTAATTCTGTATTCTTAGATAGAGATGAACTTGAAGACCATGCTAAAGAAGTTCATAACAAAGTTCCTGTCTATCCTTGCAAGAAATGTAATGAAGTAATTCGTGGAACTATGAATTTTGATAAGCATCTAACTTTAGTTCATGGCACAACTCATTGGGATATTCATCTAGCAATTAGAGAAATGAAACGTCAATTCAAGGAAATGATGTCATAATGAAATTAATTGAAAATCCTATTACTGAATGTATTACAAATCATATCTTCAAGTTAGATGTTCAAAGATTAGCCAAACTAAACGCTATGGGTCAACACCCAATAATGTGGAGCAATGATATTTTATTTTGGATAGGCGATTTTGAGAATTCTGAATATGTTACTAAGAGAGAACTACAAGGTTTCTACTATGTAGATACAATCCTGTATGCTGATTCCCCTTTAATTGATCAAGCAAAGTGGAATGGGTATTCTAGTGAAGTGTTAGATATGACAGGACATAGATTCTTTGATGAATTAACTAAGGAATTGAAGAAAATTGTATAAGACTCATAGACGTTCATTGAATAAATCAGCAAGTGAATCAGCATTAGCATTTGATATTGAAGAGATTAGAGAAATGGTTCACAAAGAAGTTGAAGCTGAATTACATAGACGTGAAAAACTATCTAGAGAATTAAACAAGAAAGAATTCAAGAAATTCTTCAGAAGGGAATTTAGGAATTTACTATGAATTGTTTTTCCATGTGTTTATCCAATTCTTTTCAACAAGGGGAAAGATGTCAAAGATGTGATTCGTATCTACAAAATTCCACTTACAAAGGGGAACTTGTAGTTTTATCAGTATCAAAATCTCTCACTAGAGGTTTCATGTGTATTAACTGCATTACATTTCCCAAGAATTCCCATAGAAATTACTATCGAAGTGATGCAAAAATTAAGAAATTTCTCAAACAACAGAAGAAAAAAGAGGTGAAAGTATGAAGAAGAAGCTAAAGAAGCCTATCAAGCCTCGAAAACCAAAGAGAAGTGATCACTAATGTTTGGAATTAAGAGAAAACCTGTAAGACCTAATCCATTGTGGGATAGGATTCATGAAAAAATGAGACATGAATTACATCACAATGATGATGAAGAAAGACCTGATTATACTGATAGATATGATGATGTTCCATTGTTACAGAAAGGTATGAGAAATAATTCTATTCCTCAAAGTCTGTATTTCCAAATTGAACCACAACATAGAATGATTTGGTATAAGATTGACTTGGAAGAATACTTTGCAGAAGATGTTCCAATGCTATCAAGTAGAGAACTTGATTTGACAGGATCGGATTAATCTATTAGAAAAATAATAGCTAAAACTAAAAAGTTAACACTATCTATTTTCTAATTTAGATTATGATTGAAACATATTATTTACTATATTCAGATTGGTTACGGCCTCTTTTTGGTATTATTTTGGCATTGATCTTGATTACTGTTTTTGCTCTCGTAATAAAAGACCGTTTATCCAATTCAACACAGTCTAATTATTCTAATACTGTGGAATATACTGTATCATTAGATTCTAGCTCTAAAGGGGCATTACCAAAAGAAGATAATAGTTCTAATCCGTATGTTTTAGAATGGAATCCATTTTTCAATATAGAGAGAAAATCATGGATAGTGGGTACATCTGTTTTTCCATTAATTGAAAATGTTTCAGAAGAGCATTTGAAAATTATTGATGATCTTAATTCAATTCCAGAAAAAGTAGAATCGGGGAAAATTGAAATGACTCAAGCAGAAGCTGATGAAGTAGATTCAAAAATCCGTGAGAATGTTTACAAATTTGGTTTAGGAAGTGATTTGAAAACCATAAGATCGCTTATCGACAATGAAAAAGAGGGAAAATTGTTTGCAGAAGTTCATTTCTTCATCACTAAAATTAAAACATTAGAAAATGCAAAACAGGATCCAATGTATGATCCTCGTGTCATAGCAGGCCAAGGAAGAACCAGAACTGGAGAATTAACGGAATCTGATTTACAAAATAACTTTGTAAGATTTTCATGGCAACAAGCTGAAGATTTAGTTGGAAAATTGTTTGGAAAAAAAGGATATTCTATAACTGTTGGAGTTCCAACAGCTGATGGAGGTACCAAAAGACAAGGCGATTTTGGCATAGATGTTGAGGCTAAAAACGGTAAAGAGTATCTCGGTATTCAGGTAAAACATTGGACAATGGATGTAGGTTTTGAAGATGTTGCAAAAACTCTAGGTGTTGCACAGAAATTCAATAAAGTAATTATTGTTTCAACTAAATCGGGATTCACATCTCAGGCATTGGAACATGCTCAAAATAATCCATACTTGATAGAATTATGGGATTCAAATAAATTCAAAAATGAACTGAGGCAACATGTAATCAGTTCAACCAACATTCAAAAATCTAAAGGAGTATTGCCAAAAGACGTTAAAAATGAATCTGGATGA
>JABHJJ010000009.1 GCA_018691945.1 Candidatus Nitrosopelagicus sp.
AGTAAAAACAAAGGTGTTTTTATTAATAAATTGAAAATTGCATAGAAATCAATAACATCTTGTCTTAGAAAATTTTACTAGATTTGGCTTATATGACGTAATCCTGAAAATATTAGATAATGAGCGCTGACGCACACTTCATAGAGATTATCATTGCGGTAGGAATCTTGCTAGCTTCTGCAAAGTTAATGGGCGAATTATTCAGTAGAATAAAACTGCCAATCGTATTAGGAGAATTACTTGCCGGAATGATTATTGGACCATTTGCATTAGGAGCATTTTTGCTACATCCAGATACAGGAGAGTCAATTTTACAAATCGGACCTGAAATTAGGACACTTGGAGAGATTGGTGCAATTGTAATTTTATTCATGGCGGGATTAGAAATGACACCAAAAGAATTTTTGCGTGGTGGAAAAGCATCATTTACAGTTGGCACATTAGGAGTAGTAGTTCCATTCTTTGCAGGACTTTTAGTATTTCAGGCATTTGGATTTGATGCATTACAAGCAATGATGATTGCAACTGCACTCACTGCAACAAGTATAGCAATTTCAATACAAGTATTGAAAGAATTTAATAAAATTAAAACTCCAGAAGCAAGACTAATCATTGCCGCCGCAGTAGTAGATGATATTCTAGCAATTGCAGTATTATCAGTTGTAACATCGTTTGGAGGTGCAGAGGCATTAGATAATATTGATTTGGTAGATGTAACATTCACAATTCTTAAAGTATTAGGATTCTTTGCAGCGATATTAATTGGAGCCATTTACATAATTCCAAAAGTTATCACACCAAGAATATGGAAATCAACTGGTAGTGTAGAAGGAATTGCCACAGCATCATTCTTTGGTGCAGCAGCAATTGCAGGTATGTTAGGATTATCTCCAATTGTAGGAGCATTTGCGGTAGGAATGGCATTATCCGCTACCAAAGTATTTGAGAAAATAGAGAATTTCATTAGCAGAATAGGATTAATTTTTGCACCATTATTTTTTGCAATAATTGGTGCACAGGTAGATTTCAGAACCGTGAACTTGGATGTATTGATGTTAAGTGCAGTTGTAATTGCAATTGCAATTGCAACAAAATTATTTGGATGTGGACTTCCAGCCATGTTATTTTTGAAGAATAAAGCTGCAGGAATGAGAGTTGGAATAGGAATGATTTCTAGAGGAGAAGTTGGATTAATTGTAGCAGGAGTGGGATTGTCATCAGGAGTACTAACAGGAGATGTATACACAACAATTGTTCTTATGGTAGCAGTTACAACTATAATCACACCAATTTGGTTGAAGATGGATTATAGAAAAGAAGTTACTGCAGACGTAAGCAAATCTGAAACTGAATGATAGACAAATGTATGGCCAACTATTTTTAAAAATTATTTAAATCATACCAATTCAGAAAGCATTCATGAGCGAAAAGTCTAGAGAAGAATTACGTTCAGAGTATGAAAAAGATTATCTAGAAAGATTAGCAAAAAATAGAGAAACAGAATTAGACCAATATGGAGAAACTTCAATGAGCGAGGAAGAAAGAACCAAAAAAATTGAAGATGCAGAGAAAGTACAAAATGAATCTGCTGCACAGGTTCAAGCTTCATCAGCTGCAAAAAATCAATCAGAAGATGAACTAAAAAAGAAAGTAGAGTTTGAGAAACAAGTTTCAACATTAAGAGATGAATTACAAGTACTCAAAGAGATGGTGATTTTAACGGACGAATTAGAATCATTAAAAAAGCAAATTAAAAAACCTTCTAGAAAAAAGGCAACTAAAAAGAAAGCTCCTAAACGAAAGGCAACTAAAAAGAAAGCTCCTAAACGAAAGGCAACTAAAAAGAAAGCTCCTAAACGAAAGTAAAATATCATTTAAACCATTTTATGTTACATCTATTTGCATACTGCATGCAGAAATTAAGCGAGAATTTTTTACACGCATGTAAAGAAATTTGTGATAAATTATCTCAAATTGATAATCCTGAAAAAAGTCAAATTAAAAATGAAATAAAAGGGATATGTGCAAAATATGCACTAGAAAGATTACCTAGAAATTCAGAAATATTATCATCTGCAACCGAAGAACAATTCTTAAAGCTTCAGAAAGTTTTACTAAAAAAACCTGTCAAATCAGCTTCAGGGGTAACAGTCATTGCAATAATGCCAAAACCATTTGCATGCCCACATGGAAGATGTACTTTTTGCCCTGGAGGAACAGAGATCAATACTCCAAACAGCTACACAGGGAAAGAACCGGTAACACTTAGTGCAATAGAAGATGATTATGAACCAGGAAGTCAGATAAAAAGAAGAATTGAGCAATTAATTGCATTTGGTCATGATCCTACAAAATTAGAGTTAGTTATCGTAGGAGGGACATTCCTGTTTATGCCAGATGAATATCAACGAAATTTCATAAAATCATGTTATGATGCGATTAATGGATTTGAATCAAGTAGTTTAGAAGATGCAAAAAGAAATAATGAAAAAGCAAAAATGCGAAATGTTGGTTTCACAATAGAAACAAAACCAGATTATTGCCAACAGAAACATGTGGATATGATGCTAGATTATGGAACAACCAGAGTGGAAATTGGTGTTCAAAGTCTAACTGAAAGAGTTTACAATATTGTGAATAGAGGACATAATTTACAACAAGTGATAAGTTCATTTCAAATTGCAAAAGATGCAGGATACAAAGTTGTTGCACATATGATGCCAGGACTTCCAACCATGAGCCCAAAAGAAGACATTGCCGATTTTAAAAAATTATTTGAGATGGAAGAGTTCAAACCAGATATGCTAAAGATTTATCCTGCTTTAGTCTTAAAAGACACTCCACTTTATGATGATTATAAATTAGGAAATTATAAACCGTATTCAACAGAAGATATGATTAACGTTTTAACTGAATCTAAAAAAATGGTACCAAAATGGGTTCGAATCATGAGAGTTCAACGAGAAATAACAACAGAGGAAATTGTCGATGGTCCAAAGATGGGAAATTTAAGACAAAAAGTTCATCAGGAATTAGAAAAACAAGGAACTTCATGTAAGTGTATTAGATGTAGAGAAGCAGGCTTGAATAATAAAAAAGAATTTTCAGAATTAAAATTAGAAAGAATAGATTATGATGCAGGTGGTGGAAAAGAGGTATTTTTGTCATTTAATGATGAAAATGACCTAACATATGGATTTTTGAGACTACGAAAACCTAGTCAAAATGCACATAGACATGAAATTACTGATAAAACATCAATTGTGAGAGAACTACACGTATTGGGAAAAGCAATTGGTATTGGGGAGCAAGAAGAAATTAGCATTCAACATCAAGGAATTGGAAAAAAATTAATGATGAAAGCAGAAGAAATTGCTGCAACAGATCTGTCATCAAACAAATTATGTGTAATCAGTGCAGTAGGTACAAGAGAATATTATAGAAAATTAAATTATAAAAATAATGGACCGTATATGGCAAAGGAGTTGTAATGAAATATGTCTGAACAGAATGTTATAGGAAAAGGTACATGGATTGACAAACTGGCATCTGAATTAATTGAGAGAGAAGAACAGTTAGGAAGAGATACAAGTTTAATCAGAGTTGAAAGCGGATTAGGCGCATCAGGTATTCCTCACATCGGCAGTTTAGGAGATGCAGTTAGAGCATACGGAGTGAAACTTGCTTTAGAAAATATGGGATACAAATCAGAATTAATTGCATACTCAGATGATCTTGATGGATTAAGAAAAATTCCAGCAGGATTTCCAGATTCACTTGAAGAACATATTGGAAGACCAGTATCGCTAATACCAGATCATACAGGAGAACATGAATCATATGGAATGAATATGAGCAGTAGGCTTTTGGATGGATTAGAGAAATTAGGAATAGAATACACCTTCAAAAGAGCAAGAGACACCTACAAGGAAGGTTTGCTGCAAGAACAGATTCACACAATTTTAACACAAAGTGAAAAAATTGGTAAAAAAATAGAAGATTTAGTTGGACAAGAAAAATATCAAAAATTCTTACCATACTTTCCAGTTTGTGCACAATGTAACAGGCTCTATGTTGCAGAAGCAACAGAATATCTATCTGATGAAAGAAAGGTTCGTTACAAATGTCACGATGCAGAAATTGGTGGAAAAATTATCAAAGGTTGTGGACATGAAGGAGAAGCAGATATTAGAAAAGATCTAGGAAAATTAGCCTGGAAAGTAGAATTTGCTGCAAGATGGAGTGCGTTTGATATTAGATTTGAGGCATATGGAAAAGACATCATGGATTCAGTTAAAGTCAAC
>JABHJJ010000077.1 GCA_018691945.1 Candidatus Nitrosopelagicus sp.
CCGGTAACCTTGATTCCCTGCTGGGCACAAAATATCTCCAACGAGCCCCCTCCAAAGAACGGCGAGCACAGCGTCTTTGGCTCTAGCGGCTCTATGTACTTCCAGATCTCCTTTACTGCCCTTGACTTGCCGCCGGGATAGCGCAGCGGGGATTTTATCAGGCTAGCCATGTTGATTGATTTGGTTTCTCTTTAGATAAAACTCTTGATTTGGTATTTGATTATGAAAAATTAATGGTTGTATTTTTTTAATGAATCTTCGTCTCCATACCAGTCAATCTGCCATGTTGTGATGGTTTGAATTTTTTCATATTTTTTTTCCACAATCTCATGATGTGGGTTTTTAATTATTGAAGATAACTTTTCATTTGCTTTTCCAATATTCGTCCAGACATAAATAAAATATCTTTCTCCCAGTTTTTGTGCCGCGTCTCGTTCATTTTCTGACCAATAAAATACGGGGTAACCAGAAGTTGTTCCCTTTACTTCGATAAACCTGTCGTGTTTTATTCCGATTTTACTTCCTTCAAATGAATCAACGTCATATCCTGCGCTTACATCTGATTTACTTTTTCTGGAAATTCTTTTTAAAATTATTTCTTCAACACCCATGTTCTTTAGTCTCCTTGTCTCTGACTCTATTGTTAGCTGCTCAGCTCGTGCGCCTACCTCCTGTTGTTTTTTTAATATATCGTATAGTTGTTTTTCTGACAGTGGCTTTGCATTTGGTTTTTTTACTTTGTCTGAAATTTTAGATGAAATTTCATACTTTGTTTTTTGAAACGAAATTAAATCTAATTCTTTCAATAGCTCAATAACATTCTGATTCATTTTTTTCTTTGTGCCTGCAACCATCGTAAAACAAGGTTCGCCATCTATTGGTTCTATGATGACTGTGGATTTATCAAATTCCTTTTCCAGAAATTCTTTTTTTTGAATAATTTTTCTTATTATTTTATTTTTTAAATCCTCTGTAATTATATCAATAATTTTTTCACCCTTGGCATTTGTGGATATTGAATTGTAATACTCTATTCCCTCATCTGTTAATACTAAATTTCCGCTATCCTGTTTAATCAGATCAAGACTTTCACAAATTTCTACATGTTTTTTATAGTCATACAATCCTGCAGAATTTTCACCATAAATTTGGTATTCTACTATAACTTCATAAAAAATACTCTGAGGTATTTTGTTCTCTCCGTACTTTCTTACGCTACAAATTATTTTGCCAAAATTAATTAGGTTGGTCATTGGTTAACCTTCTTCTTATACGTTCCATCAAACCCCTATAGTCTTGTTCATCTCCGGGTCGAGGTGGATCATTCCAACTATATGTTGTTTCATTGACTGTTATTCCTGGATCATCGAGAAAACCATTCATGGCTTCTTCCTTTGCATTCAAACTAATCTCAATTTCTCTATCGACAGTTGTATCCACATCACGGTGAAGAGAAGATGGTGAAAATACGCTTTTTAAAATTGTGTATTTTGTATTAACATTTGGCATTCCTACTCTGTGAATTCTTTTCTTACTTTGAATCCAATGTGTTGCATTGAATGTCCTATCAACATAAATTGCATGATGACAAGTCTTGTGAAGTGAAACTGACTCTGCTAATGATGCTGGATTTGCTATTAGCACATTAACTTTGTCTTCTCCTGTTTCTCTTCTAAACATCTGTAAACTTTGTTCTCTGCCTGCATCAATACTTTCAGGACTTCCATCATATTTTCTTACCTGTGTGTGCAATTGATTCTCGATCATTGTTTGAATTTTTTCACCTGTCCCTCTGTAGTTATACCAAATTATGATTTTCTCTTCTTCCATGTTAACATGATCTCTTAGGTAACTATAGAGTGTGTCAATTTTTCCAGAATGTTCACCTTCTGTATACCTTGCAACTCTCTCTTCTATGCCAATTTCTTGCAAATTTATTAAATTATTTGTGTATTGATGGTTGTCTGAAAAAAGAGATGGATCTGTTGATGCCATTATGGCATATGTCATATTATCTTCCCAATTGCTATATGCTTGAATTTTTCTACGATTGCCATCATTGTCTAAAACATGACGTTCAATTACATCGTAGATCTCTTGTTGTTCTGGTGACATTGGAACTTCTAAAATATTGTCAAATACTGGTGGCAGATCCAATTGATTGTCTGTAACCCTGGTAAAATACGGGTTTAATCTGTCTGCAATGTCGTGAATTACTGCTGGACTTCTTGTTCCAACTCTTTGTTTGAAATCTTCGTAGCTGCCCAGAATATTTCTATTTGGAAATAAAAAATTAAATTGATTCCACAACCCTACCTCAAAATTTGGCATTGGAGTGCCTGTTAAGATCATTCTCCTGCTAGCAAATTCTGCCAGTCTTGCTGCTGAGCCTCCTTGACTTGAATCCTTGTTTTTTATTTTATGTGATTCGTCTAATATTACATAAAAAGCATAATTTCTGAGCATTTCAACCAATGCCATTTCATATCGTTCTTCTCTTACTAGATCATAATTTATTAAAATTATTTCCCTTTCTCTTGGTATTGTTGGAATTATTCCTGATTCCAATTCATTTACTGAAAGCCGTTTTACATATTCGGTATGGTTGTTTCCTGTAACTAATTCATACTCATTCTCCCATACTTCAAATGCAGCTTTTGGACAAATTACTAGCAATCTATCTACTGCTGGCTCATCGTGTCTGTCTCTTGCGAGAAAATATGTTGCAAAAGCCATCCATGTTTTTCCAGCACCAGGTACACTGAAATTTGCAGAATTTTTTAGTGCTAATCCGTGCATTACTGATTTTTTTTGGAATGGTTTTAATTCCCATTTACTTCCTGTATCAGGATTGTTTCCAAAAGCTGAAACTGGGATTTTTTCTAAAAGATTATCATCTGTCTCTTTAATTCTTTCAGCTTCTGTTCTCTGATTCTCAAAATTTTGTCTGTCTGCATCAAAATCCTGGATAATTCTTTCACAAGTATCGTCTAGTTGAATTGCACCAAATCTATTTTCTATGTATCTTTGAACTGTTCTAATCAAATTTACATTGTAATTCAGTGTAGAAGCCTCAATTCTAACTGGAATTATCCAAACTTCTTTTCTTAATATGAATTTTTTTCTTCTTAAAAAATTAATGATGTTTGTAATTTTATGATTGTCATCTAATGTAACAATCAGATTACTGTCTATAATTGATAATCCTGTCATGCTGCTATTGATTGTTGATGTTTTCTATTTCCTGTAATTTTTCTATACAGTCTGTAATCAGTTCTTTTAATTGTAAATCTTGTGGGCCTACCCTGCTTGGTTTTGCTAAAATTTCTACCAATAGTTCGTTAATATCCCTAATAATTTTATTTGGACTTTCCCCAACCTTCTTAAGCTTTGTTACGTTTTTTTGAAATCCTTCATTTTCTAATTCTGAAATTGTAGAAGTAACTCCTCCCACTGTAATCGATTCTTTGCCCAAGGCTGCTAATTCCTCGGGTTCTTTAGACATATGTTCATCCCAATTACTTATGATTGGTGAATTTTCCATCATGGATGTCACCAACCCTGTTGTGTCCCCCGGCTCAGTTGATGTGATGTCACCACTTGCTTTCTTGAATGTCTCTTTCATTTTTATGATTGCCTTGTATACCTCTCCCTCATTTTTGTCTAAAAGATCATCAAATGCAAGAAAACATTTTGCTTTAAATGCATCAAACATGTCATCAGGATCACCTAAACTGCTGTTATTTGTAAAAAATGGTATGACGCGAGTATACAGTAAATCTCTTGTTGCCTCAA
>JABHJJ010000078.1 GCA_018691945.1 Candidatus Nitrosopelagicus sp.
GATATTTTAGAGAAATTGGGAGTGAATGTAACACTTGAAGATGACATAATTACCACAGAATCTCCAATTTCGCTAAAAGGTGGAAAATTTGATTTGTCAGATACACCAGATCTTTTACCTGCCATTGCGATTCTTGCATTAAAATCAGAAAAACCAATTGAAATGTTTAATGTAAAACATGCAAGATACAAAGAGACGGATAGAATTGCAATAATTTCAAGAGAATTAAAAAAGATAGGATTGAATGTTGAAGAAAAAGATGATGGCATGATTCTCAAAAAATCTTCAGAATTAATTCCTGCAGAGTTAAATTCAGAAAATGATCATAGATTATTCATGGCATTCTCGATTGCAGGAATGTTTGTCGGAGAATGTACAGTTTCAGATCCAGATGCAGTAAAAGTTTCATATCCAGAATTTATTTCAGACCTTGTAAATGTAGGCGCAAAAATAAACTAACATAGAAGGATTATAAGCATCATAAACGATCTTTGATTGTTGAATGGTAATTCCATAGGCAGAAGATTGGTTCTCACTAGTTTTGGAGAAAGTCATGGAAAGTGTATTGGGACAGTACTAGATGGGTGTCCAGCAGGATTAGAATTAGAAGAAAAAGATATTCAAAAAATGTTAGATTTGAGAAAACCAGGACAATCACTTGTCTCTACACAGAGGAAAGAAGGAGACGTAGTAGAGATTCTTACAGGTACATTCAGAGGATATACTACAGGAGCACCAATTACTATGATTATTTGGAATAAGGATCAGAAATCAGTTGCATATGAAAAACTAAGAACTGAAATGCGTCCAGGACACTCAGATTATCCAGCATATATGAAATATAAAAAATTTAATGATCATAGAGGAGGAGGAAGATTTTCTGGAAGATTAACTGCAACACATGTAATGGGCGGAGCAATTGCAAGAAAATTACTTAAAGATACAATTGGAATTGAAACTAATTCTTACACATCACAAATTGGAAAGGTAAAAATGAAAAAGGAAGCAACAAAAAAAGAATTCAAATCAATTTACACAAATGATGTTAGATGTCCTGAAAAAAATACTGCTCAAAAAATGAAAAGTGTTGTTTTGAATGCTAGGAAAAAAGGAGACTCACTTGGAGGAATAATAGAATCAATTACAACAAATTTGCCAGTTGGTTTAGGAGAACCAATTTTTGGTTCATTAGAATCAGACATAAGCAAAGCAATTTTTTCAATCCCAGCAGTAAAAGGAATAGAATTTGGTTCAGGCTTTGCAGGTTCAGAAAGATTTGGTTCAGAGAATAATGATGCATATGTGATGAAAGGAGGAAAAGTTTCAACTAAAACTAATAATTCTGGAGGAATTTTGGGCGGTATTTCAAATGGAATGCCAATTACACTGAGAATTGCATTCAAACCAGCATCATCTATTTCAAAAATACAAAATAGTGTTGACATAAAAAAGAAAAAATCAATTAAACTCCAAGTAGGTGGACGACATGATCCATGTGTAGTACCACGTGCACCACCAGTAGTAGATTCATTGATTGCACTTACCATAGCAGATCATGCATTACTTAGTGGTTTCATAAAACCCACATTATGAAAATGACCGAATTAGAAGAATTAAGAACAAAAATCCAAGAGGTTACAATTGAAATGTTATCTCTATTAAAAACCAGAACAGAAATTGCACAAGAAATAGGAAAAATTAAGAACAAAGAAGGTATGAGCGTATCCGATGAGTCTAGAGAAGATGAACTTAGAGAATTAGTAAAAAAACAATGTCAAGAAATTAATTTTAATTCAAATACAGCACTAAAATTCTTAAATTTTTTATTGAATGAATCAGTTAAAGTTCAATCATCAGAATCAAAAACACATTTATCAATTTTTCTTAAAGCAAAGGAATTAGAACGAGAAGGGAAAAAAATAATTCATTTAGAAGTAGGAGAGCCAAACTTCCAACCACCAATTAATGTAAAAAAATCTCTATCAGAAGTGTATGATAAAGGATTGGGAAAGTATGGCCCAGCAAAAGGATTACCAGAATTTAGAATAAAATTGGCGGAATTTACTAACAAATATTTTGAAACAAAGATCAATTCAGAGAATGTCATGGTAACTCCGGGTGCAAGATTTGGGGTTTTTCTATCCATAACCACACTTTTAGATCCAGGTGATGAGATGATTGTGATAGAGCCCGCATGGCCGGCATACCGACATTGTGCAATAAATGCAGGCATCAAAGTAAGAAGTGTTAAAACAACATTGGAAAATAAATGGGAGCCTGATATTGATGAGATTTCATCATGTATTAATGATAATACAAAGATGATTGTTCTAAATTATCCAAATAATCCTACTGGAAAGATTTTGCCAAAAACATTACAAGATAAAATTGTAGAAATTGCAAGAAAACATGACTTGTATATTCTAAGTGATGAAATTTATAGTAATTATTCAAATGAAGAATGGAAGAGTGTTTTATCATATGATTATGAAAAATCAATCATTACACAATCATTTTCAAAATCACATTCCATGACAGGATATAGAATTGGATATTTGATATCTAGTGAAAAGATTATTGAGAGATTAACAAAATTGCAAGCACTTTGCTTGACAAATGTTTCAGAGCCAATCCAGTATACAGCAATGAATTCATTAGAAGAGGATGTCACAGATAATGTAAAAACAATGGATGAGAGATTAACAAAATTAGAAGAGATCTGCAAAGAAATGGAATTAGAATTTATCAAGCCAGACGGTGCGATGTATATTTTTGCACGCACTAAAAACCCAATTAATACTTCAGAATTATCCGAGAAGTTGTTAGAACATGGGGTTGCTATTGCACCTGGGATAGGATTTGGAGATTACAATGAATTTTTTAGAATCTCTGCTTGTTTAGATATAAAAACACTAATTCAAGGCATGGACATATTAAAAACTAGATTATAGAGATACAATGGTAAAAACTATTTCAATAATAGGAGCAGGAGGAGCAATGGGTAAGTGGTTTTCAGAATATTTCTCAAAAAAAGGATTTGAAGTTACGGGTTTCGATAACACAAATCCAGTTGCAAAAAATATAAAAAATGCAAAGTCATTGATTAGTGCAATTTTAAATGTAGACTATGTTTTATTATCAACTCCCACAAAAAAGACTCCGGAAATTATTAGATTAATTGCAAAAGAAATGAAAAGAGGATCATATCTAATTGACATTACCTCACATAAAGCAAAGACAGCAACTGCATTAGGAAAAATACCTGCAAAAGTATCACCAATTTGTATGCATCCTATGTTTGGTCCAGGTGCAAAAAATCTAAAAAATCATAATATTGTTTTAATACCAATAAAAGATGGAAAGAAGGAACTAAATGTTGCAAAGAATCTTTTTCCAGATGGCAATTTTGTAACAATTGACTCCACAGAGCATGATAAAAAAATTGCGATGATTCTTGGTTTAACTCATTTAATCAATATAGCATTTGCAAATATTTTAGCAAAAGATGATAAAATTTTACTTACAGAAAAAATGTCAGGAACAACATTCAAAGCTCAAAAGATTTTGGCAGAGAGTATAATGACAGAATCACCAGAATTGATTGAAACTATTATTTCAAATCCAGAGATTAGAAAGGTTGCAGAAGAGTTTTGGAAAGATGTAGGAAGACTGTTAGCATCTGCACAAGAAGGAAAGAGTGAAGAGATAATTGAATACATTAACATGAATAAAGAAAAAATTTCTCAAAATGTTGACCTAGAAAAATCCTACAAAAAACTAACAAAGATGGTTAATACAATTGAGAAATAATGCGTAAAACAAAAATTGTTACGTCGTTTTTAAAAGATTCAGAAAAGATTCTACTCCTAAAAAGAAGTGAAAAAGTAAAAAGTATGAAGAATCTCTGGGCAGGGATTAGTGGCATTATAGAAGATAATGAAAAACCAATCAAACGAGCAAAAATTGAAATTTTAGAAGAGGTTGGAATAGAAGAATCAGATATTACTTTAATGAAAGAAGGAAATAAGATTTTGATTGAATCACCTCAATATGTAAATCACCAATGGGAAGTTTATCCATTTTTATTTTCTTGTAGTAATAAAGAGATAAAATTGAATTGGGAAAATTCAGATTCCAGATGGATAAGTATTAATGAATTAAATAATTTCACAACAGTTCCAAGTTTAGACAGAGTATTAGCTAGATTGTTCTAATTTTTCAGGATCTTTTTCATATTTTCTTTGTTGTGGTAACATAAGATATACACATGCCCCACCACACATTGTACAAGGAACATTATTTCCAGGATGTTGACCAGTTCTTCCATGAATTTTAGCAGCTAATTCAGGATCAATTGATAAAGCCAATTGTTTTTCCCAATCAAGAGTTCTTCTAGCTTCAGTCATTTTCATATCCCATTTTATTGCTTTTTCTCTTAATTTTACAAGATCGCCAGCATGAGCTGCAATTCGATAGGCAATCAAACCAGCTTTAACTTCTTCAGAATTAGGTAATGCGAGATGTTCAGAAGGAGTAAGATAACATAAAAGATCAACGCCTTCACTAGCTGAGACTGCAGCACCGATAGCACTTGCAATATGGTCATGTCCAGATGCAATATCAGTCACTAATGGTCCCAAGACATAATATGGAACATCGCCTATGAGTGATTTTGCCAGCCTTACATTCGCTGCTACTTCATTTAGTGGAACATGTCCAGGACCTTCAATCATAACTTGAACTTCTTTTTCATTTGCACGTTTAGCAAGTCTAGATATGTTAATCATTTCTTGGACTTGTAATTCATCATGAGAGTCTAAAATAGAACCAGGTCTTAGAGCATCACCTAAACTAAATGTCACATCATATTTTTGTGCCAATTCCATCATATAGTCATAATGAGTAATGTAAGGATTTTCTTTATCGTATTTTAGCATCCAAGCGGCAGTAATAGTTCCACCTTTACTTACTACACCAGCATATCTTTCAACCTTTAGAATTCTTTTAGCGATTTCTTTTGTTATACCAGAATGTATTGTTGTATAATCAACTCCATCTTTTATATTATTTTCAAATGCTTTAAGAAAATCATCTTCAGTTATATCTAATGGGTTTTTGTGTTTTTCAACTCCAAAGTTATATGCTTCATAAATTGGTACAGTTCCAAAGGTAATAGGTGCAACCTCCAATAATCGTCTTCGAACAACTCCGACATCACCACCATCACTCAAATCCATAATAGTATCTGCATGATATTTTACTGCAACTTTGGCTTTCTCAACTTCTTCATCAATATTGACATTCAAGGTAGAGGTACCAATGTTTACATTCACCTTAGTTTTTGTACCTTTACCAATTCCTACATTATGGATTTTTTCTTTACGCACATTATTACTAGGGATTATTATTGAACCACTAGCAATTTTTGGAACTAACCAGTCAAGAGTTACATCCTCATCTTTTGCTACCTGTTTCATTTCATCAGTAGCCATACCTCTACGTGCAGAAGTCATTTGAGTTGCCATATCTCAAATTGTCAAATGGTGGATTTAAACAATCGTTTAACTTACGATCAACATGAATGTTCTTTCAATTGGCGGCTCAGACCCATCATCTGGAGCAGGAATTCAAAGTGACATCAAAACATTTGAGAATCACGGAGTGTATGGTTTTACAGTAATTACTGCCATTACCAGTCAGAATACAAAGAAAATTTCTAAAATTTTACCAATTTCCTCAAAAATTATAAGATCTCAATTAGAATCAGTGTTATCAGATTTTCAAATTGATTCAATTAAAATTGGAATGATGTATGATTCGTCAATTATCAAAGCTGTACATGTAATGATAAAAAATCAAAAATGTCCAATAGTAGTTGATCCAATAATTGAATCGACAACCAAGGCAATTTTATTAAAAAAATCAGCAATCAGAGATTATAGGAAAATGATAATACCATTAGCCACAATTATCACACCTAACAAGAGAGAATCTAAGATTTTATCAAGATGTAGCAAAGTAAAAGATGCTGCCAGGAGATTACAAGAATTAGGTGCTAAAAATGTCATAATAACCGGATATAGGGAATCCGAAAGGGAGATAGAAGATTTTGTAATGGAGTCTGATAGCAATTACATTTTGAAGGGAAAAAGAATCAAAATGATTAATCATGGAAGTGGATGTAATTATTCAGCATCAATAACTGCATCACTTGCTAGAAAAAAATCAGTTCATGAAGCAGCAAAGATTGCAAAAGAGTATGTCTATCAGTCAATAAAAAATTCTAAAAATTTGGGAAAAGGCATTAAAATAACTTATAAAAAAAATTCTGAAATACAAAAACAACTTTCACTTTCAATAATTGATTTTCAAAATATTAAAAATGTATCAAAATTTATTCCTGAATGCCAAACAAATTTTGTTTTTTCAAAAAATAAACCAAAGAATATCAAAAATGTTTTAGGTATTTCTGGAAGGCTTGTCAAATCTGGAAATGATGTCATTCAAGCAGGGGATCTAGTATTCGGAGGATCACAACACGTTGCAACGGCACTAATTGAAGTGTCAAAAAAATTTCCTGAGATTCGTTCAGCAATTAATATAAAATATGAACCAAAATTAATCACTAAAGCAAAAAAACGTAAAATGTCAGTGTTAAATTATAATAGAAAAAAAGAATCCAAAAATTCAAAATTAAAAGAAAACTCCTCAATATCGTGGGGAGTCTCTAGTTGTTTGAAATCAGAAATGCCAGATATAATATATCATAAAGGTGATTTAGGAAAAGAACCTATGATTATTGTATTTGGTTGTACACCTACAGAAGTAGTAAAAAAGATTAAGCAAATCCAATGAATCACTAAATATTGTGTAATTGGACATAAATAGAACTGAAAAGTGCATACAAACTCATGAAGGTAGTAATTCTAGCAGGAGGACTTGGTACGAGACTAGACCCATACACAAAATCTCTACCTAAACCAATGCTTCCATTAGGTGGAAAACCAATTTTAGAGCATGAAATAGAATGGATTAAAAAAAATGGAATTAAAGAAATTGTAATCTGTGTGAGTTATTTACGAAAGAAAATTGAACATTATTTTGGTGATGGTGAAAAATTCGGTGTAAAAATTGAATATGCTATTTCAAATAAACCACTTGCAACGGCAGGTCAGCTAAAGACTGCTGAAAAATTCATTGACAGGACATTTGTTTGTATATATGGAGATTCAATCTACAATTTTAGTTTGAAAAATATGATTGAACAACATAAAAAATCTAAATCTAATGTTACTATGAGTCTCTATGATCACAAATTTAATTTGAAATATGGCGTAATTGACACAAAGAATAATGGCAAAGTTACTTCGTGGAATGAGAAACCAGAATTTTCAGCAAAAATTAACATAGGTTGCTATGTGATGGAACCAGAAGTTCTTCAATTAATTCCAAAAAATAGACCATATGGAATGGATAGTGTGATACGAAAAATACTTGCAAAGAAAAAGAAGGTTGGTAGTGTGATTTCTAAAAAAGGATTTATCGACATTGGTGATAAAGAAACCTATGAGAAAACAAATGAAGAGTATAGAAAAAAATAGGTAGGAATAGAAAATGTCAGATGTTAAAATTCGAGTTATAGTTGAGTCAGATATTGAGAATGGTTTTCTCGAAAGCTTAGATAATTTAAGAACTGCGAGTAATCTGAATAGAGAAACTGCTACAAATATTCTGAAGAAGATTATTGCAAATCCAGATCACATTATACATGTTGCAGAAATCAATGGAAAGATTGTCGGTTCGACAACATTGCTTATTGAACAGAAATTCATTCATGATGGAGGCAAGGTAGGACATATTGAAGATGTGGTTGTTTCAAAAGAGTTTGAAGGTAGAGGAATAGGTATGAAACTTGTTATTTCATTGCTAGAAAAGGCAAAGGCAATGAGTTGTTATAAAACAATTTTAGATTGCAAAGATGAATTAATTCCATTTTATGAAAGAATTGGATTCAAACAAGAATCAAATCAAATGCGCTATAATCATTAATTATCTTCTTTTTTAAAATTAAACAGTTTAGAAGCTGCATCTATCAAATCAGAATTCCCATGTTCAGTTTCTTTTCTGAGATTATTCATGGGAGTTGACATGATATTTTCAGCGACAGATTTTGATAGTTCTTCAATTATTTTTTTCTGTGAATCATTTAATTCACCTAACATACTCAATGCTTTTTCAAGCTCTTTTATCCTAATTGCATCAGTGCTTTTGAAGACATCTTTTACAATTGGTTCAGCTTCTAATCTTTTCATAGTTGCTTCTAATACTGGCAATTCTTCTTTAATAATTTCTTCTGCAGAGTTTTTTTGACCAATTCGACTTCTCATATTTTTATCAACCATTTCAGCAATCTGATCAATATTCATTAGTTTTATTCCACGTAATTCAGCAACTTTTTCATCCACAGTTCTAGGATTGGAAAGATCTAGGATCATCATGCCAGATTTTTTTGTTTCAAGAGCTTTTTGTATTCTTTCAAAAGTTACCAAAAAGTAAGGAGCCGTAGTTGCTACAAAGACTATATCATAATTTTGAAATCCATGAAGAATTGAATTAAAATCAACGGGTTGACCACCTACAGTTTTAGAAAATGATGTCGAACGTTCCACAGTTCTACTTGAAATAAAGAAATTATAACCACGCTTTGTTAATGATTTTGCAACAAGTGTTGCAGCTTCTCCAGTTCCAATTAGGAGAATTTTTTTTAGTTTCATTTCATCGACATTTTCCTCAGCAAGTTTAACTGCCATGGAACCAACAGAAATACTACCTTTACTAATTCCAGTAGAGGTACGTACTCTAGTACCTACACGTATTGCTTTATCAAATAAAGTATTTAGAGATTCACCAGAAACTTTTAGTTTTTTTGCAGATTGAATTGAGTCTTTAATTTGTGTCATTATTTGTTCTTCACCTACAACCATAGAATCAAGACCAGAAGTTAGCTTCAGTAAATGTTCATACACTTCAGAATTTTGTGACCATTCTAAATTTTCTTGGAAACTGTTTTCTTCCAAACCAGAGAGTGATGCCCAAGTCTTTTTAATTTCAGTCTTATCAAATGTATCACCAGAGCCAAAAATTTCTACACGATTACATGTTTGTAAAATTACACATTCAGATAAACCAGTGTGTTCTTTGAAAGATTTATACGCATTTTCAGAATCCCCCAATGAGAATCTTTCAAGTACATGAATAGGAGATCTCTTAAAAGTTACTCTTGCATTAATGATATTTTTTGTCATTACCAATCCTTCACCATTTTTTTTATTATAGTCTGTATTAGCTTGTATTTTCTATCTTTTAATAACTCTTTAACACGTTTATCATTCATCAATGTATAAAGGAATTTTTTTCTTTCAACTTGCGTTGAGATATGTTTTTTTGATTCAGTTCGTGCAAATTTTTGGATCTTGATTAATTGTACATCTTGATTAGAGATGTTTTTTTTCAGATATTTTTCTGTTTTTGATTTAATTTTTTTTGCCATAATTGGGCTAGCACCTCCAGTAGAAATACCAACTCGGATTGTTTTTTTTATATTAATTAATGAAAGATATGAGATATCACTGGATTCAGGTGAATCAGATGCATATGCAAGAATTTTCATTTTTCTAGCAGTTTGAACTATCTTTTGATTTAGAAGATTATCAGTAGTTGATGCAATTACCAAAAATGGACTGTATTTTTTTAAAGAAAGTGACGAATCTAATTTAGTTTTTTTCAGCATAAGTTTCTTTGTTCTAGAAAGTTTTGTTATTTCAGAATGAGGTTTTTCTCCGATTACAATAATTTGACATTTTTCATTTTCAAGTAATTTTATGCGTTTTAGGGCTTCATTTCCAGCACCAATAATTACAACAGTTTTTCCATTTAGATGAAGATCAATTATCAACGATCTGCCATTAATAAAATGTAATTTATACATTCAATAATACACGTTACATTTTTTAATTGATTTCATAGATTTTGCTTATATGTCAAAGATGGAAGAAATTGATAATGAAATTTTGAATGAAATTCAATGGACATTTCCATTAGTTCCAAGACCATTTGATGAAATTGCAAAGAAATTCAATATTCCATCTGATGAGGTAAAAACTAGACTAACAAAAATGAAAAGAAAAGGAGTATTAAGACAATTAAGTGCAATATTTGATACTAGAAAATTAGTGTACACTAGTTCACTAGTTGCAATGGAAATTGAGGCAGACAAATTAGAAAAAGTTGCTCAACACATAAACAAACATCCAGGAGTGAGTCATAATTATGAGAGAGAGCATAAATTCAATCTTTGGTTTACATTAGCAGTTCCACCAGGTTCAGATCTAAAAATAGAATTAGATAAATTCTCAAAATTGGATGGAATTAAAAAAGTAAGAATGTTACCAACATTGCAATTATTCAAAATTGGAGTTAAACTAGATATGATAGATACAAAAAAACATGATGTAAAACCTTCAGAAGCTAAAAAAGAAATTAAAAAGATAGATTTTGTTGCAACAGAAGAAGATAAAGAATTCATTAGACAGTTACAAAAAGATTTTGAGATTGTAGATAGGCCATTTCTAAAGGCAGCAGAGGCATTAGGGATTACCGAGGAAGAAATTTTTCAAAAATTAAAATATTATGAAGGTATCGGAGTGATGCGAAGATTTGCAGCAATACTTCGACATAGAGAAGCAGGATTTACAGCTAATGGAATGATTGTTTGGAAAGTTCCAGAAGATAGGATCAGTCAGGTTGGAGAAAAATTAGGTGCATTCCCACAAGTTAGTCACTGTTATGAAAGACCAGTATATCCAGATTGGCCATATAATGTATTTTCAATGATACATTGTAAATCAATTGATGAAGCAAAAGAAATGGCAAGCGATATACAAAATCAGATTAATGTTGAAGAATACAAGATTCTATTTAGTTCTAGAGAATTCAAAAAGACAAGAGTAGAGTATTTTGTTGAGCATGAATTCAATATTGATGAATCCATTCCTGCTTAGGAATTATATTTAATTAGAGTATA
>JABHJJ010000079.1 GCA_018691945.1 Candidatus Nitrosopelagicus sp.
CATTTTCTTTTTTACATTTTGGACATTTTATGTTATCTACCAAATTATTTGTTTCAAAATCATCTAGTTGTTTTTTAAAATCTAAAAGCATTGTATTTTCAGGATATAATTCCAAACCACGATGCAACTCATCAATAGCATCATTTGTTTTATCCAATCTGATTAAACCTGTCATTAGATGTTCAAATGCTTTTTCAGAATCAATGCGTGAAAGCATTTTTCGTGAATCAACTACTAGTTCTTTCCATCTACCTGCATTACTCAAGATTTCTGCTTTAAAATCAAAGATTTTTTCACTAGGTATTTTTTCTAATGTTTTATCAATTAATTTTATACATTCATCTGTTTTTTCTTCATGGAATAGTTGAGCAATTTCATTTAGTGTTATATTTTTTACACCTTCTGCAGATACACTTTCATCAACTACATCTCTAACTGTAACTTGTTTTTGAATTGATTTCACTAATTTCACAATTCCACTAGGATCAGATACATTTCCAAATCGAATTCTTGTTTCACCATCTTTCATAATATGTACATCACCAATAGTTTGACTTCTACTTGACCCCATACTGCTATGAGTTCCAATTCGCATGCCCATTCTTCCAGTTGAATGAAAACTTCCCATTCTATGTGAACTAGATTGTCTATGACTGTTCATCACAAAAACATCATCCACTTGACTAAGGAATACCATTCCATTCTCATCAAATTCTTCAAAACTCCAAATACCTGCTCTGAAATTTGTTACTGCCATAACAAATTGTGCTTTTTTGTTAAAGACTCCTTCTGTTTGAACATAACTCCAAAGAAGTTCTTCACCATCAGATAGATATGGGAGATTAAACACTCTGGTCGGTTTAAAATTATTATCCTCACCAAATTCGACATCTGCAAAATCATCTTCACTCCATTCTGGTCGATAATGTTCAGGCAGTAGATTTGATGGGATCATTAATCGAGACATATTAGGACTTGTTGCAACACTCGTATTTTCATGACCCGTAGGTAATGTCATTTATTTTCTAAGAATCTATGATATTTAGTAGATCATTCTGATTTTCATGCCTGAAATATGCTAAGAATTACTTTTCTTTCTATCTCTTAGAATCTTAAACAAATCAGGAGGCCATATCCCTCATAGTTTGTTTTAATGCCAAATTGATGTGCCAATGGTTGGTTTTGTGCGTAAAAGTCAGATGTTTGTCAAATGAATCAATTCCTCTATTCTTTTCATGACATATCTTGCAAGTATAGAGTTGAATTTTGTTGTGAACTGTTTTCTCATGATCCTCGCATGAAAAAGAATCTACAAATGATGTAGAGCAAAAGTTGCACCTCATTTTTCACTCTCCACAAGTAACGGTTTTTTGTCTGGAAATAGTTTTGTGGTTCTTTCTTTGAGTCCATATAATTCTGCTAATTCTTCCAAGTTGATTTTCTTTGCAGCAAAGAATTGTTCAATGTATTTCTCAGCTTGCATAACTCGTTTAGGTTGCGTGTAAAATCCTTGTCTCAATAATTTTAATTCAACTGCTCTTTTTGCAATTCCCTTTCCAAACTTTTTAGAAAAATCATCTCTAAACTTTTCAAGATTAATTTTTGTCTCTTCTGACTTTATTGTGGGATTACAAGTTTGACATATGCCACCTTCAAGAATCCAAGACAGTTGAGGAGATACCACAAATCTTGTGGAGATACCATTGTTGTATAACAAAACCCTGAACGGTTTGCCATCCTGATATGTGAAATGATTTCCTCGACTTAGTTGAAATGAAAACCTGTGATTGATTCTGGACTGTGATCTTAAATTTGCAAACTGCAATATTTTTGATTTCTGATTCTTGCCAAGTAATTCTTCCAGATATCCAATCTCTTCTTTCTGACAATCTGTATAAAATGTGAAATTACTAATTCTCAAAAACTTTGAAAGTTTCTTCTGTGCATGAAATGACAACAGCATGACAATCTTTCTATCCTCGTTTTGGTTGATGTGTCGAATTGTGGTAATCTCAGCTTCCAGTTTTTCAAGTGCTTCTTTACTGATGTAACATTCTCTTCCTTGTTTGGTTTTGGTTTGTTCTGCATCAAGTGTTATTCTCACTGGACTTTCATCAAAGTGGAAA
>JABHJJ010000080.1 GCA_018691945.1 Candidatus Nitrosopelagicus sp.
AGCAGAACCAGCAGCAGAACCAGCAGCAGAACCAGCAGCAGAACCAGCAGCAGAACCAGCAGCAGAACCAGCAGCAGAACCAGCAGCAGAACCAGCAGCAGAACCAGAACCTATTGTATCAGACGAAAAAACCATTGCTGAAGAAATTATTGATGAATCAAAATCTGAATAACAAAATCAATTAATTTACCAAAAATAACCATTCATTATGATTACTGTTAATTTTATAGGTGCAGCACGAAAATCCTTCCAAACTGATTCATTAACAATCACACAAAATGTTAGTACCATTTTTGAACTCATAACATATCTAATTTCACAAAAACCAGAAAACACTCCTGGCTTTGATGGGAAAAATCTACTGATTGCAGAAAATGGTGTTGATTCTTCAGCTCTTGATGGAAATAATACTCATTTAAAATCAGACGATATTGTAAATATAATCCCCATAATTCATGGAGGTGCAAACACACACACAATTTTCACGATAAATAACCATCAAGTTGGATTATTTGAAATAAATAAATCAAATGCAAATAAAGAATATCTCTTATCATTAAGAAAAAAATTTCCTAAATTGAATCTACAAGCAATTTCATCAAAATTCATCCTTGATAAAGACCACGCAAAAAAAATCATCACTATTTCTATAAATCATAAACTAAACGATCAATTACTGTCAGACAAAATTGAAACTGATCTGCTTCTAAGATTCTCAAATACTACTCAAATTAACGATGCAATACAAAATGTGGGATTATCAAAATCTAAAAATTTTATTTTAATAGCTATTGGAAGTAAATCTAATCTAACAAAATTACATGAAACAATATATGGTGATTTAAACACACTCTTCAAAAATAACAATTCTAATTTCCTCAAAAAATACTTTGAAATATCTACTCAAACTATGAATTCAATTGAATCCAAAACTCCACTTGTAGATCTACTTGTTGAAAAAGCTTCTATACTAATCTAATTTGAAGCGTTTCTGTTTATTCACACTTAAAATCGAATTTGGTGGAATTATACTAACTCCTGTTCTATTTCTTAACACTTGAATAATTATCTCCCAATCTGAATTTTCTAATGATACTTTATTTGATAATGAATTTGCAATTTCAGAAATAATATCTTTTGTATGTAATGATGATTGTCGTTTTTCTACTGTAATTCTATATGTTTCATTTTTTTTAATCACATGAGATAAACTGATAACTTTGTCTCTTATCTCATCTAATCCTGATTCACATTCTTCTTGGATTGGAATTACTCTTGAGCAATATTTGATTAACCACGGTTCATCTTCGATAATATTTTTAAAACCATCAAGAATTTTCATGATGTCAAGGTTAGTTTGTATCTGAATTATTCCTGAAAAAACAGTTTTTTCAATAATTGCATCTATATCTCCAAACCTTTCTAAAATATTCTGTATCTCCAAAATTGTTGACTCTTCAAGATTTCTTTGACATGTTATGATTAAATTCACAATGACTCCTCTATCTCATCTTTTGAAACAGAACCTTTCCTGATAATTTTTATCTTATCATCCACAAAATCGATTATAGTTGATTCTCCATAACTTTTGATTTCTCCCCCATCTACCAAAATATCAATTTCTGGTAACCTCATTTTACATTCCTTAGGATCTAAAATTGATTCTTCACCAGAAATATTTGCACTTGTTCCTATAATCAATTTACATTGTTTTAGGATGGATAACACACATTCATTATTTGGAACTCTTACAGCTAATTTTCCATCATTCTCAATTTGTTTAGTTATCTCTTTTCTAATTGGTAACAATAATGTCACTTGTCCTGGCCAAAATTTTTCTGAAATTTTTTCTGCTTTTGAATTAAACTCTACAATTTTTTCCAATTCCTTTTTTGAAAAACCTAAAATTGGAAATCTCTTCTTACCACTTCTTTTTTTTATGTCATAAATCCTCGAAATACTGTCTTTATTCAAGGGATTACAACCTAAACCATACACTGTATCTGTAGGAAATGCGATAATTCGTCCATCTTCATATGCTTCTACAATTTGACTAATCCCTTGGCCATCACATCTAACTATATCCACATTAGAAATTTTACTTTCATAACTAATTATGTTATCTGATTTCTCTAAATTGTTAAACCAAAGTTATCTGTAAATTCAGAAAATGTTCTGTATTCTTTTAAGAAATCTTTTCCGGTCATACTAATTCTATACTTACACGCTCTCCTAGAATCAACCTGTTCTAATAATCCCTGTGAAACCAAATTTGTTAAAATTTTTGAAATTCTGCTATGAGAAATATTTGCTTTCTGAATTAGTCTTGTAATTGATGCTCCATTCTGATCAATTGTGAGTTCTTCAGCAGCATATAGAATATCTCCAACAATCTCTATTTGCTTTCTGTATATCCCCATCTATGTAATATTCATCTTATCTCACTTTGATCATATTCAATCTCTTGAATCAACAAACAGGGTAAACTTTTTTGACTTTAAAAAAATATATGCCTATCTTCCAAACTTTTCATCTTCATTATCTTCAAAATCATCAAATTTTATTTTTCTTAATGGCAATCTTGAGATTGGTATGAACAACGAAATCAATCCGGATATCTTCAACAAAATTGAGACTGAATAAAGAATTGATTCTGGAAAAACCAATGAATACCATGCAATGAATTCCCCAAATGCTAGCAATGCAAGTCCAATTCCCACTGCTAGTGTTCCTTTTTGCTTTCCTTCTAAAAATGAAACAAATGTTTCAATTGCACCATACACAAGTAAAATAAATGAAAAGGATCTGATAATATGTTCTATATTCATCGCTGACAATGCAAACAATGGTAAAATTCCAACTGATCTAAAGTATCGTGATTTTGGAAAAAATGATTTTATTGTATGTGAAAATGCAATGAAAAAATAACCAATTGTTTGTATTCCTAAACCTAACGCCTGTAATCCTCTATTGATTTTTCCTTCTTGAATGTATATGTCATCTATTACATACCCTGCCCAAATTATTCCAAAACCAATTCCAATTGCTATAAACGCAATTGTTAGTCTAAATAAAACTGGACTCCCCGTATTCTTGTAACCAGCATATGCAAAACCACCTATAATTATTCCAACAATAAATCCTATAAGATTTAAAATATTTTCAAGTAAGAATTCCATTTAATTAACTGCCAATTCCTAAATTAATTAAGTCTTGTAGAAAATTGATTCATAAAATGATTAATTTCATTCAGTCTTCCCATTCGTCCAACGTTCCTGCAGTTTCTCCTTCAGTGCTTCCAGTATAATCTCCTAAGATATCTGAATATTTTGCTTCATTATGTGCTACAAATCTTACATATTCTCCATAACTCATATCCAAATCACATTTCTCACATTTTACGTATGAAAAATCTGGAGATAATTCTGCATTCTCTTGACATTTTGGACATTTGATTTTCATATTCTAATTTCATTCATTGAGTATTATTGTTTTTATCAATAAGAGATAAATTGAAATAAAATTTCCGTATTTTATTGAGTAAAATCTGTACAAAATGCAAACAAGAAATTCCTGAACATCAAGAACTGGAATCTCAGGCAGAAAAATACCCTGTTTGTACAAAATGTTGGGATGAATGGAAAGAGATGAAAGTCATGGTGATTAATGAAATGCATCTTGATCTATCTCTATCAGATCATCGTAAGGTCCTTCGAAAACATGAAAAAATATTTGCAGGCATCATGACTCCTGAGGGAGATTATGTTGATTTTACAAATGAGGATAATAGAAATCCGGAAGAAAAATCAGCCTAGAAATTAAAAAGTATTCTAGCAGAATCAGGCGTTAACAAAATCATCTTTCTTTTTGATTCTTCATCCAATTTATCAAAAACTATCTTTATGGATGATATCAAAATTTTCTGTTTTTCCTTATCAATCTGTAAAAATATCTCAAAAATAGCATCTAAATTAAAAAGAATAATCTTCTCTGGTGATATCAAAATATGTCTAAAATAATTTGAAAACATATCTTCTCTATTTTCATTATTAATGGTTGCAAGTACTTCCAGCCATGTTTTGAATAATTTTGAAAAATTAGGAAATGGAATGGTTGGACCTGCATTAAGTGCATTAACTATAATCTCAGATTTATCATCTTGATTTTTTGAAAAAAATTCTGTCATTCTTTTTTTAAGAATGGGTGTTCTAAGGAAATCTGGTAAACTAGCAAGATTTACAATAATATTTCCTGCAAAATTAGGTTCTGACATATTGAGATCTTTAAAGACTTGATATTAACCGTAATGCACTTTAGCTTAAATACGTGATTTGAAAAAATGTGTTATGGGTGCTACAATAGTCATTGGCGGTTTTTTTGGAGATGAAGGTAAAGGAAAAATCATATCTTATTTGGCACAAAAAGACAATCCTGCAATAGTTGTTAGAGGTGGTGCTGGCCCAAATGCAGGTCATACTATCAAAGATGGTGATAAAACTTTCAAAGTTAGAATGCTTCCAAGTGGATTTTTAAACAAAAACTCTCGAGTAATGATTGGTCCTGGTGTAGTTGTGAATCCTGATGTTTTTCTTAAAGAGATTAACGATTTTGGAACTGATGGAAGGTCTTTTCTTGATAATAACTGTGGAATAATTGAACAACATCATCTTGATGCAGATTCTAAAGGACACCTAAAAGAAAAAATTGGCAGTACTGGTTCAGGTACTGGACCTGCAAATGCTGAACGTGCAATGAGAACTCTTAAGATGGCTACAGAAATTGAATCATTACAAAAATATCTTGTTGATGTTCCTCTAGAAATTAACACTGCTTTAGATAAAAATGAAAATGTACTGATAGAAGGAACTCAAGGCACACACCTATCACTTTGGCATGGAACATATCCATTTGTTACAACCAAGGATGTTACTGCATCAGGAATTTGTGCTGATGTAGGTGTCGGTCCAAAAAGAATTGATGATGTTATTGTTGTTTTTAAATCATATTTGACTAGAGTTGGTACTGGACCTATGGATGGTGAACTTAGTCATGAAGAAACATCTGAAAAAGGTTGGGAAGAATTTGGAACGGTAACTGGAAGACTTAGGCGTGCAGCTGAATTTGATTTTGATTTAGCTAGTCGTGCAATTATGCTTAGTAGCGCAAATCAAATTTCAATTACAAAATTAGATGTAAGATTTCCTGAATGTGCAGGCGCACAATCTATTGATCAATTAGATTCAAACTCAACATCATTCATAAAAAACATTGAAGAAAAGTTAGGCGTACCAGTAACACTCATTGGAACTGGTCCAGGCGTGAATGATGTAATTGATTTACGCACATAATTTTTTTGAGTAAGCTTTAATTTAGAAATCATAAAAAAATAATCAATGGCAACACTTCCAAATTATGTACAATTAGATTCTCCTTTAGAATTTACCCGTTTGGTTTGTGCATTAGAGCGTTCCCCACGTGTATCCTTTCTTCATGAACATAATGGAAAAAAAGTATTATCGGTTCAAATGGATCTACTAAAAGAAAAACCTGTAATCTATTTTACTCCAATTGAAAACATTGGTCATTATTTGTGTTATGGATTTAATTCTGGTCAGGAAAAACTTGAACTAGTAGATACCACTCTAGATAATTCCAAACTCTACTCTCCAATTATCAAAATTAAATCTCTACCTGCATCTTTAAAACCTGATATTGAAGCTTCAAAAGAAAAATATAATCCAATTGAGCTAGAAGATCTTTCTAGCTTGGCTAAACTAAGTTTTGGTTATGAAGAAGCACAATTTCCATTATTTGCATTTAAACAGAAGGACAAATGGCTTATGGGTGTTTTTCTAAATTTTAACGAAGATGGACCGTCATATTTCTGTCATGTTAGTTTGGATGAAGAACCAACAAAACCATTTCTGAAATATACCACCTCTAAAAACTCAGAACCTGAATTTGTTAATCACACTGGTGATCATGGGTATTCTTATATCAAATTAATAAAGTTAAAAGACTCACATCCTTTGGTCGATTATGACCAAATTCAGTGATAGAATAAAAAAATCAGCAAAAGCATCTCCGATCATTTTAGCAAATGATTATGATCCAAAAATACCAAATATTGAGTCAAAAACACTACGCAACATTAAACTTCTAAACAATTATCTCTGTGGAATAAAAATTAACTTTCATCTTCTCTTACGATTAGATAAAAAACAAATCTCAAAAATTAATAAAACTGCACATGATCATGGCCTACAATGTATTGCAGACATAAAACTAAATGATATAGGAAATACAAATCTTATCACTGCAGAAAATTTATGGAATATGGGATTTGATGCAGTGATTGTAAATCCAATAATGGGAAAAAAAAGTCTAAAAAATCTAGTAGAAATATCTCACAAAAAAAACAAAGGAGTAATCTCATTATGTCATATGAGTGCACCCGAAGCAAAAGCATCGTACGAACTGGAAATTGAAAATCGTCTAAAGAAACAACAACTCTATCAATTATTCCTAAATTGGGCAATAACTGCTAATGTGGATGGAATAATTGTTGGTGCTACTTATCCAAAAATTATCTCCTATTGTAAAAAATCAATACATGGAAAATTATCAATTTTCTCTCCAGGTGTAGGCACACAAGGTGGAAGTGCATCCAAAGCAAAAAAACTTGGTTCTGATTATTTAATTGTAGGACGAACAATTCTTAATTCTAAGCATCCAGTTCAAACTGCAAAAGATTTACTTGCTGATACCCTTATCTAGAAACTCTTTAGATTTTTTTAAAATGTTTTTCGCATTCTCGTATGTTATCATCTCTAATGCATTATCAAAATTTAACCAGATAAAATCCAGATGTTCATGTGATAAAATAATCTCTATAGTTTCTGTCTTTCCTAGAAAAAATATAACTTTTTTATGAATATCCTGATTATCTGCACGGAAATAATATTCAATCTCTTCTTTAAACCCTTTAAGAAATTCTACATCTAAAATTCCAGTTTCCTCCTGTGTCTCTCTAAGTGCAGTTTCATGATATGTTTCTCCTTCTTCCATCTTGCCTTTTACAAAATCCCAATGCTTAGATGGATAATTTAACAGTAAAAATTTTCTTTCATCAAACTCATTAAATAAAATAATCCCTGCGGATACTTCTTCTTTCATTTCTATTTGCCTATTCTTCGTTTTCGTTTTTGAAATGTCCTAATTGCTCTCATCAGATCAATTTTCCTAAATTCAGGCCAGAAAATATCTAAAAACACTAACTCACTATATGCACTTTGCCAAAGCAAAAATCCACTCATTCTTTTTTCTCCTGACGTCCTTAAAATCATGTCTGGAGATGATTGTGGTAAATGCGATGTATACAAATTAGATTCTATAACTTCCTTATCGATTTTATCTGCATCTAGTTCCCCACTCTTGATTTTCATTCCAATCTTTTTTACAGCATCTACTAATTCATTTTGTCCTCCATAAGCTATAGCAATATTTAGAAAATGATTGGTATAATTTTTGGTAGACTCATCTAATCTTCTAAGAACATCTTTGATTGACTCTGGTAGTAATTCTAGTGTTCCTATTGCTTTGACTCTCATTTTGTTTTTATGTATTCTAGGATCATTATACAATTTTTCTAATCTTTTATGGATTAACTCATAAAGATAATCTAGTTCATCATTTTTCCTATCCAAATTCTCTGCTGATAAAACGTATAATGTTATAATTTTGATATCAAATTCCTCACACCAATCTAGTAAATTCTCTACTGCATCTGCACCTTTGAAATGACCTTTTTCTTGAATTGTTAGGTTTCTTTTCGCCCATCGTCTATTTCCATCTAAAATGATTGCTATGTGATTGGGTATATCGCCTTGAAGAATCTCACTCTCTAGTCTTTTAGAATAGATCGAATAAAATCCTGAAAGATATAATGCTGCATCTTTTATTCCGTTAATATCTTGCCACCTTTTTTCCTGTATCTACGGAAAAGTAGTGTGGCTGATATCAGTGTTATTGCTGCACCTGCTAACAGTGGTGGAATCAATGTAAATGAACTCTCATTTGTTGTCAATATAGTTGCAAATTGTGCAACTGTTGGATAAATTGCTGCTAACACAATAATTCTCAAAACATCACTAATGTGTTTTAATTTTCTGTTAAGCCAATTACTAATCAGGATGCCAGCTGAAACTGTTCCAAGTCCCATCCACAAAAATGGAAATAATCCTTGAAGGAATTGTCCTACTACCATTTGATTTGATATTGATTGTGCAAAATCCATTTCTGTTTCAAATAATTGTGGATCAATATTTGTTATACCTGCAGGAATTGATGCAAGAATTAGAACTGCTCCTGTAACAAGTGCAAATATTCTAATGAAACCCGTGGGTGTAGCTTTTGTCCAACTAGACCATGATTTGTCTATATCAAATGCACGAATGAGGAATGCTCCTCCTAAAATACTAACTAAAATGGCAAAAATCTCTGCAGTATATCCAACAACTGTCCCAATTCCTCCAATTAATAATAAAATTCCTGGAACTCCCAAAAAGAATTTTGAATATGTCTTATCATAAATCACCATCTTCAGGAACTTTCCAAACACTGCATAGGAATGTTCAATTGTTCTGCTCACTTGCATCACAACTCTTTGAACAGATACTACTGGTATGACATTTTGAATTACTGGTATTACCATCTCATCATCTTCGCCATCAGAAACAATAACTGCTCCATTCGCTGAAAATTTCTGTAACACTGATTTTATCTCATTAACAATTTTCTCATCTGCTTGAACACCTCTTTTTTCTACTCCTGCTACAACCACTACTTGTACATTGTATCCTTTACTTACTAAATCCTCATAGGTCTTAACTGCATAAAATATTGAGTTTGAATCTGCATCTTCTGGATCTTCTAAAGCAAGTCTTTGAGCTGCATTGATGCATGAATCTCTTCCTACCACTGGTGTTGTTATCCCTGCTTTTTTACCTACATCATCATCTCTATCAACACAAATTACAAGTAATTTTGAAGCTGCAGTAGACTCTATATCCCTCTCTAGTTTCTTATTTTGAGACATTATGACCATTTATAACAAAATTACCTTTTAACGATTTCCAACTAATGATTATAGTATTTTTTGTATTCACTCATGGTTTTGCAGAGTCAGCCATCTGAGCATATTGAATAGATTCTTCTTTTAATTTTTCTATATTGCTCAAAATTCCAATTTTTTGCTCTACCTCTCCATCATCTTCGATTAGGGTTGCCATTACCATTGTTTCTATGATATAAGATTCGAATGACTTCAGTGAAGTGATACGATTGATGTAACTTTCTTGCCATTCTTCTGGTGCATCACTATATGCTAATTCCATTAACAATGCATTATTTTGTGATGAAGAAACTTCTGCAATTTTGATATATTCTTCTGGTGAAATCTTGCCCTCAACTAATTCTAAAAATGACTCTTCTATTGCACTTGAAATTATTTTATGTCTTTCAGTAATGCCTACATCATGATTCTCAAAATCAGTTACCACAATTGTCATATCAGTATTGGTTGGATTATCTAACCAAACCATGAAACTTGCGATAGTAATTGCAATCAAAATTCCTACCGTAATTCCCACTCCTTTCTTAGAGCCCATATCCTTTCTCAAATTTTTGATCATTATAATACTGATCATTTTGTATGAATTTCTGCTAATTTCTAAAAAATTCAAGATTTTTGATCAAATTTCGAAAAATTTGTAAATTAGTTTATAAAAAAAATACTTCACTTCTAGCCTAAAGTGAAATAATATTCACATTCTCTTTTCAAATAGAAGATTGTTTTGGATTTGATATATGACTGAAGCATATTGCGTAAAATGCAGACAAAAAAGAGAAATTCAAAACCCGGAAGAGACTAAATTGAAAAATGGACGTCCCGCTGTAAAAGGCACGTGTGGTGAATGCGGAACTAAAGTTTTCCGAATAGGTAAACCTTAGAATCCTTTCCTTTTTCTAATTAAACCCATATAGGGGATTTGAACCAATATTAATTATGACTAAATCTGATTATGAAAATTTATTAAAAAGAATTGAAAAAAATATTTCAAATACATCCTCATCTGGTAAACGTTTTGAGTTACCACCAATCGATATTACTTGGGAAGGAAAAAAAACAATTCTTAGAAACTTTGCAGACTTTCCAAAAGCACTGAGAAGAGAACCTAACATAATCTTACAGTATCTATCAAAAGAATTTGCAGTACCTGCTGACCGTGTAGGTGATAAGGCAATTTTTGTTGGTAAACGTGATCCTGATGATTTCACTAGATTATTTGGAATATATTTGAAAGATTATGTAGAATGCCCAACCTGTCAGAGCCCTGATACTAAAGTAGAAAAAGAAAATAGAATTTCTTTTCTAATTTGTGAGGCATGTGGTGCAAAATCTACGATTAAAGGTAAATATGCATAATGCTTTTTTCTACAAAAGTTATTAGTGCAAGTGGTAATCTAATGTTAAATATTTGTGATCCTGAATTAATTGATAAAACTTTTCATGACAAAAATACAAAAATCAAAATTAATCCAAATTATTATGCTGAAAGAGATGTAGATGAACATGAAGCAAAAAATTTACTAGAAAAATGTAATTCCATCAATATGGTTGGTGAAAAAACAATTTCATTAGCGACAAGTTTAGGAATTGGTTCAGAAAAAAGTATAAGACTAATTGAGGGTATACCGTTTCTTTTAGTCTTCAAGATGTAACACCACAATTATATACAAAATTTACATAACTTTTGCGTGGGAAAACGTAAAGTACTCAATGAAAGTGCATTAAAAGAAATTAGATTAGCTGAAGAGGGAGAGATGTATGGTAGAGTAATCAAACTTTTAGGTAGTGATCAAGTTCTCGTAAAATGCACTGATGATATTACTAGAAGAGGAAGAATCAGAGGCAAATTAAAACGAAGAATTTGGATTCGAGATAATGATGTTGTAGTAATTGCACCTTGGGATTTTAAACAAGATGAACGTGGTGATATAGTTTGGAGATTCACATTACCTCAAGTAGACTGGTTAAAAGATAATGATCATATCCCAAAAGACTTTTGATCTTAGAAATGATTTTTTATTTGTAG
>JABHJJ010000010.1 GCA_018691945.1 Candidatus Nitrosopelagicus sp.
GAACAGTATATTGTGTCATATACATTTACTGAAATAGGAAACAATGGAATTGATTTCTATAAGACGGGAGTACTGAGTGTTCTTCCATTAAATGATTCAGAGTATCTTTCAATTGATATAGAAATTGACTTTGATAATATCGAATTGCACTCCCAACAAATAGGATACATGTTAACTTCAACTGACTTTTCAATATTTGAAACTATGTCATCTCCTGCCACCACAGTTCAATCCGGTAAGGATATACCAAGTAGTCTAAATTTTAAAAAATATACCAACAATGACTTTGATTTTTCTATAAATTATCCATCTGAATGGTTGGTTGATGATGAATTATTAGTAGACGGTGATTTTTACAACATAGTTTCATTTTCTGCAGATGATACTTTTACACAAACTATTGATACCTCAATAATCTTTAATGATTTTAAATTTAGTGGACTTTCTTCATCACAATATCTTTCAAAATTAGGAGATTATGAAGCAGAAATTTGTAAGGATAAAACATATGACTACGATGGATATAGTTGTTCAAATTTTGTAATTTCAGATGAACTTTCAGGAAGTTTTACAGATGATTCAGGAAACAAATGGCATGCATTGTATTATACATATACTGAAGACTATCCTGATCAGTCATATGATGTCGCAATAGCTCAATTTAATCTCCATGATGATGATACAGTCATTGTTTACTTTTACTTTGATTTAGATACTTATGAAAATTATTTGAGTGGTGTTGATCCAATTCAACTTACAACTGATGTTATGTATTCGTTTGAATTTACATCCAGTGCCCCATCTACTACTCCCGTACCTGATTCTACACCAATAACACAATTAGAATGCGGTACAGGAACTCATGAAGAAAATGGAAAATGTATTTCTGACTCTAATGGTGGCGGTTGTCTAATTGCAACAGCTACATACGGTTCAGAGCTAGCACCACAGGTACAACAACTCAGAGAGTTAAGGGATAGTCAATTACTAAACACAGAGTCAGGTACTAGGTTCATGGCTCTATTCAATGATGCATACTATTCATTCTCACCAATTATCGCAGACTATGAAAGAGAAAATCCTACATTCAAAGAAGCTGTAAAATTGACACTGACTCCGATGATTACTACTCTATCTCTAATGGAGTATGCAAATTCAGAAGAATCAGTGTTAGGTATTGGAATTAGTTTGATAATTTTGAATGTTGGAATGTACATTGGAGTCCCAATTGTAGCAATTGTTGGGATTAGGAAAAAAATCTAAACTAAAATTTTATTAATATTATGATTTCATTTTCTGGATTTATAGAACTTGTAAAAATAAATTCCACATCCAATAAAAAAACTAATTGTAGCAATGGTGTAATTCATTTGGTTACCAATTACACCATAGAGTGGATTTTCAAGTATTGGCCAAAATGGGGTAATGTCGTGATGCATAAATGAATCAAAAAATACATGACTCCAAGCACCAATGAGAGCACCTAAAATTATAGATTTAATAGAATAACTTTGTTTAATTTTTAATATTTTTGATAATTTGTAGAGTTGTTTTTTAGATATGAAAACTATGAGGATTATTGGAATGACAAATCCTACTGCTCCAAAATATGTATGAAGTGGACCATGTAATTGACATCCAGAAAGAAAAAAACAATACATTGTACGTACATCAATTACAGTACTTGCAAGTAGCATTGCAGCTATGTTGATTTGACGTTGGAAAACGATACCAATTAGAAAAGTAGGACCTAGATGGAATGGAGTTAGAGGCAAGTAATCAAATTGTATTGATAAGTAAATTAACTGTTTTATTCAAAATGTTGTCTTGGGGAGTTTATTTCAGGATATCTGGATTTGTTTGTCAATATCTAAAAGAAATTGCAGATGAAACTATGAGTGCAGGAGAATACACACATCCAGATTTAAATGGAATTGCTATGAATTGGTATTGTATGGATTGTGATTATAAATGGAAATAAAGTTCATCGTGCTTTTTACAGTTATAGTATTATTTGTTGGAATAGTTTCAGAATCCAATGCAGTTGAAACTATGTGTTCCACTTTAGATAAAGTAGAATTAGCACATACAATTAGTGAGGGTATGATTTTAGAAACATGTGTTGATGATTCTATGCCCACTGTTTTTATGACTGTGGAGTCTGAAGTTGATGGTCAATTAACAGTAGAGATTCCAAGAACACTAGTTTATGCCATTAATCAGGAATGTGATTCTTTTGATTTGTTTATACTAATTAATGATGAAGATGGAATTTTTACAACTGAAAATACAATTCATAGTAGAATTATTACATTAGATTTTCCTGCAGGAAATAATTCAATTGAATTTATGGGGACCTATACTTTGGGACTTCCAGTTCAGGCATATTGTGGTGTGATTTATGAACATGATTCTGTTTTCATGTCACCAAAATTTCAAGTAGATAATGGATTCAAAGGAGAAGTTTTGTGTAATGATGGATTAGAAGTTGTTAGAAAAATATCCAATAACGTTCAAGCTTGTGTAACCCCTGAAACTACACAAAAATTAATACAACGTGGATGGAAACCTGGAAATTGTAATTCAATTAATGCAATGCCCAAGGTTAATTTTAGTTATTGTAGCTTTATTGGTGCAGATTTTAGTGGAAAAGATCTTCAAGGTGCCGATTTGTACAATACACGATTTGAAGGTGCCAATCTTAGTGGAGTGAATCTTCAAGATGCAGACATTAGTAGAACATATTTTGTTAATGCAAATCTTAATGGTGCTGATCTTCAGGGATTAGATAAAGCAATAGACATTGCAAAATTAAGCGGTGCAGAAATAACAGGGTTTTATGTATTTCAACTACCCCTAGTTGCAGGAATCAAGTACACCAAAAAAATGAAAGATGATTCACAAAACAAAGCAGCAAAGGCAATCGGACCAGCAATGAAAAAAGTTCA
>JABHJJ010000081.1 GCA_018691945.1 Candidatus Nitrosopelagicus sp.
ATCTCTCCAATTTCGTGCTCATATGACTCTAATTTCTCATTGATTTCTTTAGATTTTTTGTTTGATTCAAAAAATGAATTAGTTATTATTTCTAGTTCTTTCCCTAATGCTTCAACTTCCTTTTGTTTTTTATCTACTAAACTGTGGTGATGCAAATCTGTAATATCTTGTTTACATGTGGGACATGCATTACCTAACGAAGTAAATCTTTCAATTTCCTTTTGGAATGACTCTTTTAGTGTCTGTTTTTGTACTTGTTGCCCCTTTATTTTTTCTAATTCTTCTGTAATTTCATTTGCAAATTTTATTAGAGATTCTTTTTCTTTTTTTAAATCATTTACTGTTTCATTAATTGACTTTACATCTAATTCTATTTTACTCCCAAATTTTTCTTTTAATCTGCTAATATCCAAAGTAATGTTACTTTTTTCTGATTCCAATTTAATACATTCATCATTAATTTCTTGAGTTTTTTTTATCTCAAATTCTATTTCTGAAATTGATTTATCGGTATTTGGCTTTTCTATTGCCATTAGCTTTTCTAATTTTTCTGCCTTTTCTTTTAATTCAATTTCAAAATCTTCAAATTCCATTTCTATTGTTTTTATTCTTTTTTTATCTAATGCAATTCTTTCCTCAAGACTTTCTTTTTTTGTTTCTAGTTTTATTTTCTCATTATTTTTTTCTTGTAATTCTTTTAGTTCCTGAAGTGTATCTTTTTCTTTTATTTCTAGAATTTTTTGCTGTTTTTTCTTTTGTTTAATTTCTAATTCAAATTGTGTGATCATTTTTTGTGATTGGTTAATTTCTGATTTTAATTGAGATATGTCGCTAAATCTCTCAGCAATAACTGCTGTTTTTGTTTCAATCTCAGATCGTACCATCTTTGCATTTTCATGAGAGATACTGTAATCCTCAATTCCGAAGGCTTTACGGATTGTCTCAAGACGTTTTTTAGAGTCAGAAAGTACCTCTTTCATGGCTTCTTGGGGCGTAAATATGGCATATCTGAAGATTTTACTCTCAGCTTTTGGGTCTGCAGGCTCATTGAATTTGAGTATCTGTAACACTCTTTGCTTTAATTCTGAAGGTGAGAGAATTTCTTTTTCATCTTGAATTTTTATCCAGGATTCTTTGGGATCTTGATTGACTCCTGTGCTTTTTCTCTTCAACGTTCTTTTGATTTCATATTTTTTATCTTCAACAGTAAATTCTAAAATTACATAACCTATCTCTGCTTTTTTTGCTAAAAGAGATTCTGCTTTTTGAGAACCTAAACCAAACAATGCAAATTCAATTGCCATAAGTATAGTTGATTTACCTGAACCTATGTCTCCCTCAAACAAAGAAATTCCACGTGGAAATACAACTTCTTCGTGTTCATAACTTCTAATGTTATTAATTACTAGTGAATTAAGAATCATCATCTAATCCCAATAATGCTAAAGCACTGTCTCTAATTCTTGGAATGTACTCATTTTTATTTTCATTTTCTAATTTTGACTGCCCTAATTCTTGTAACAATTTTGATGCAAGTTTAATTCCTGATTTATCCAACAATTCTGGATAGTCAAATTTTAGCTGTCCAATGTTTTCTGAAAATACATTTATTTCAATCTCTTCTTTGTTTGATCCTTTTGCTTCAGTAATTGAATATTCTTTTGATGTTAGTTGGTTCTTACTTACATTTACAACTAACGCATCTTTGTCATTTAAATTATCTCGAACTATGGATACATCAATGTCTGCAGTTTTACCTGACATTAATTCCCCTTGAATCTTTACTATCACAACTTTATTTACGACATCAATGTCTGCAGTTTTCTCAGATAATTCTTGATTGACTGATTCTGCTTTTCTATTGTTTGCATCAACTTCAATTATTTCATACTTTGTATTTTCAATCTCTATAAAATCAACTGACTTTATTTCATCATCAAATTCTACTAGAACAAATCCTCGTTTTTGCCCATTTGCATTATCCTCCAAATCTGCATGGTATCCTGCAAATGGAGTTCCGGGATATACAACATTACTATACTCGTCAAATGACTGGTGATTGAATTTGTGCATGTGTCCTCCTGCATGATATGAGAATCCTTTAGGCAGTAATGATAATGGCATTTGGTCTCCATCTATGCCTGAATCTGTCTTCATATCTGAAATTCCACCATGAAATAGGAATATTTTCAAACCCTGTTCTGCTTCCAAACTACTTCTATCTAGTTTCTCGTACCATTCTCTATCTTTTCCTACTTTTAGCCCTGATAGGCCTGTAATTTTTGTACCCGTTTTTTCATCAATCAAACATTTCAATGAAATTTTTCCTTCTTCATGACTAGTAGCATTTGTAACTTTTCTGATATATCCAATTTCAGCTAGTAAATCAATTACAGAGTTTGATACTGGTGAAAAGTCATGACTTCCATACACAACATAGATTGGAATCCCTGCATCATGGACTTGACGAAACTTTGCAAATGCAAATTTTTGAATTCTCATCTCTGGAATATTTACATGAAATAAATCTCCTGGAATTAAAATGAAATTTACTTTTCTAGTAATGCACTCATCTAATATTTTTTCAAATACTTGTTGCTCTATATTTTGGAGTGATTCATGTTTTTGAAAACCTAAGTGGACATCAGAGAGGTGTGCAAATTTCAATTAAAACACCTTTGTCTTACCTGATTCTGGTTTTACTCCTTTTTCATTTACAATATCTTCAAACAAAGGAACTTTGATTGGCATTGCAAATGGAACAAAGATGCTGGTAACTATTGCTTCACCCTTATCCAAACTTGCAATGTTTTTGTCATCTTCAGATAAATCTTGAGATGCTGATGCAATGATTGCCTCCCTTTCTTGTTTCATTTCATTACCTAGAATTATTTTTGTATTCATGTTAGCTAAGATTGTTTTTGGAATTACGCTAGATAATTGAGTAATTGCAGTTAAACCTACTTTGAATTTACGTCCTTCTTTTGCAATTGTAGAATAGATGTTATCATTTCTAGTGGTTAACACATCAACACCAATTACACGAGGTGCCTCTTCAATTACTATGGTTGCTACTGGTTTTCTCACCAAATCTCCATTGGATTTGGCATCTTTGTATTTTTGTAATAATTTTTCTGCAATAATATTTCCAACTAGTAATTCTGCTTCATCCCCTAATCGTGATGTATCAAGCACTACAACTTTGCCTGCCTCAATATCTTTTACAATGTCATTTACTGTAGTTAGCCCCTTTGTGGTGCTATCAAAGACTTCATGTCTTGAGAATACAACTCCCTCTTCATCCTTTTCTAGGCTCAATAACAGGCGTAATTTTCTTTGAACTACCATCATTGTAGATGCTGCAAATTCTCCACGACTCTGAGTGGTACTTTCCATACCTGCATCTACTGCATCAGTTAGCATCAAATCACGAATCCAATTTTTTCTTGATTGTCTATATGCCATTCTAATTGCCTGAAATTGTGGATCAGAAAAATCAACAATCCCTTCAAAGTGTTCAGGTCTAATTGATTGCAAATTAATTGTTAGTCTATTAGCTCCCACTGGTGGATTTGATGGTGTATAATACATTAAATTGTCTTTGGCACGTGGATGAAGTTTTAATCCAATTCCACTTCGTCCAAAGTACTCATCATGTGCATCTAGTACTAGTGCACCAACTTTGTTTGTATCTAGTACTGACCATAAAATTGTCTTTACTAAATTTGATTTGCCTCTACCTGTAGTTGCAGGAATTAACACGTGATGTGAAAATACATCTTCAGCAGGAAGCCAAACTTCAGCTTCTTTGATTACTTTACTTCCACTTCGAATATATCCCACAAAAACTGAATCTTTTTCCTTTTGCAAGAATTCTAAATCATCTTTAGTGATTAACCGTAATTTATTAAAAAACGATGGTAATGATTTTGGAATTTTTACATCATTGTTTTCTTTATACACTCGAGCAAGTGGTTTAATTCGAGCCAAAACATAATTTACAAAATCTGGTTCATAAAAATGAGCATCAGCTACACCTTGCTCTAAATTAACACCTGACATCATTTGTTGCATCTTGTCTTGAATTTGGGAACCGTATTGTAATTCAAAAACTTGAAGAATTAAAAACGAACCATTTTCTTCCGATATCATTAAATCTCCTATCTCTAAATCCGTTCCAGCCTTTTGTCGAATTACAATGTCTCCAAAACTTCCTCCTACTACTTGACCTACAACAGACAATTCATCCATTAACTAGTAACTCCATTAAGATCATTATGTGCTCCCAAACTCGCACTATACTTTTGTAATTTCTTCCATTCTGGATGTTTGAGTTTTTCTGATAATAGAAATCCTTGATACATTCCTAATTCATCACGCCTAACTTGCGCAAATCTATCTGCATCAATTGCTCCATATGGATAACCAATCATTGCTACGTCCTGTGAGTTTTCTGCCAAACTATCTAAGATTGAATTTAATTCTTCGTTAGTCATTTTTGAAAATTGTTCACGTAAAATTTCAAATCTAAATACAAATTTTGATTGAGGATGGAATTTAACTGCCATCATAAATCCTTTATCGTCTGCAGATACTTCTTCTGCAATTTTTACATGCCACTTTCCAAACGTAACCCCTTCAGAGATTTCTGCAACTCTTGCAAGTAATGGATGACCTGATTCAGTAATTAGTCTGCTAGTTTTAGCTAATCCACAAACAATTACTCCTTTGTTTTTTGCTAAATCATATAATCTGTTTGCATACTTTAATTCATTTTTAAAATTAGTTTGAAGAGAACCATCTATCACTATCATATCACCTTTATCAAGCTCTGATTCTACTACATGAATTGCTAATTGCCATTCTGCAAAACGTCTTCCTAA
>JABHJJ010000082.1 GCA_018691945.1 Candidatus Nitrosopelagicus sp.
AATTCTCAAAGTAAATGGTAGATGTGCTATTGTAATTCCAGATAATGTTCTCTTTGAGGGAGGAGCAGGTGAAACAGTTCGAACAAAAATGCTTGAGCAGATGAATTGTCATACATTACTGCGATTACCAACTGGAATATTTTATGCAGGCGGTGTAAAGGCAAACGTACTATTCTTTGATAAAAAACCTGCAAGAACAGATGGCAAGGCATGGACTGAAAAATTATGGATTTATGATTTTAGAACAAACATACACTTTACACTAAAAGAAAATACTCTGAGTAGAGAACATTTAGATGATTTTGTAAAATGCTACAATGCTTCAGATGTGACAAAAAGAAAAGAGGACACCAAAGACGATGAGAGACGCTGGAGATCATACACGTATGATGAAGTCATAAAGCGTGACAAGACGTCACTGGATATTTTCTGGCTAAAGGATGACTCCCTAATGGACTTGGAGAACCTGCCAGAACCTGATGTAATTGCTGGTGAGATTAAAGAGAACTTGGAATCAGCACTTGAATCTATGACTGAACTGATAGAGAACTTGAAGACCAAATGAGAGTATAGGTGATTTTGTGACTGACACAGAATTAGAGTTACCAAAGGGGTGGGTTAAAACAAAACTGGATGATGTAGTAATTCGTATTTCTAATGGAACTAGTGAAAAACAAACTAAAGAAAAAACAAAATTTCCAGTAACAAGAATTGAAACTATTTCGGATACAGAAATTAATTTTAATCGAGTCCGTTATCTAAAAAATTGTTCAAAAAAAATTCTTGATAAATATAAAATGGAATATGGGGATATTCTCTTTAGTAATATTAATAGTGATTCACATCTTGGGAAAACTGCTATTTTTCACTTAACAGACATTGAACTAATTCATGGAATGAATCTGCTGCTCATAAGATCTAATCGAGAAATTATTCTTCCTAAATTGCTCAATTTCATTTTTAATTATCATAGAACTAGTGGGTTTTTTTATTCAATTGCACAACATGCAGTAAATCAATCATCAATTAATCAAACAAGATTGAAAAAAACTCCAATTTTACTTCCTCCACTAAACGAACAAAAAAGAATCGTATCAAAAATTGAAGAATTATTCTCAAAGATTGATTCTACAAAACAATCACTGGAACATACAAAACTGCAACTAGAATTATACCGTCAATCTCTTTTTAAATCCCTTTTTAATAGAACAACAAATTTTGTTACTCTTGAGGAATGTGCAAAAATAGGCAGTGGAGGAACACCTTCTAGACAAAAACCGGAATATTATGGAGGCGATATACCTTGGGTTAAAACTACTGAAGTACAAAATTCATACATACAATTTACATCTGAAAAAATTACAGCATTAGGATTAAAAAACAGTAGTGCAAAAATTTATCCAAAAAGTTCAGTAATTGTAGCAATGTATGGTGAAGGAAAAACTAGAGGTAAATGTGCAATTTTGAATATTAATGCAAGTACTAATCAAGCATGTGCAGTTATAATTTGCGATAACAAAAAACTGCTTTACAAATTTTGTTTCTATTGGTTCCAAAGTCAGTATGATCAAATGAGATTGAAAAGTTCAGGAGGAAATCAACCAAATTTGAATTTAGGAATTATTAAAAAAACAAAAATTCCATTACCTCCATTAGAAGAACAAAAAGAAATCGTATCACAAATAGAACAGGGATTTACTCTCATTGAAAATACATCTAAAATTATAGAATCTACTTTACAAAAATTACAAACCATGAAAATGTCAGTTCTAAAACAGGCATTTGAAGGAAAACTGGTTCCACAGGATCCTAACGATGAGCCAGCTTCTGTTATACTAGAGAAAATTAAAAGTACTAAAGAGAGCCAATCAACAAAACAAAGGGGAATAAAAAATGTCAAGTGATGCATCAAGTATAGTACAAAAATTATGGAATTACTGTGACGTACTGCAAGATGATGGTGTATCATATGGGGACTACACCCAACAACTGACAAACGTATTATTTTTAAAAATGGCTGACGAGCAAATAAAGCCACCATTTAACAAAAAATCAATTATTCCCGATGGATATGACTGGGAATCACTCTTATCCAAAAAAGGAGACGAACTAGAAACTCATTATCGTCACATCCTAGAAGAACTGGGAAAACAAGACAAGTTACTGGGACTAATTTACAGAAAATCTCAAAACAAGATTCAAGATCCTGCAAAACTATACAGACTAATCAAACTAATCAATGAAGAGTCATGGTTTGGTCT
>JABHJJ010000083.1 GCA_018691945.1 Candidatus Nitrosopelagicus sp.
AACAGTACCACCATACATTATCAACACTGATCGATAATTATTTTGATCAACATCCTCATTACACCTTTTGAAACATCTTATGCTCTATGAGTTGCAAAGACGGATTTATTCACAGTTATGCATATTTTGAGATATTATCAAAGAAATTGTGCATTCATTGTGGTCAAGAAGAACATGACTGATTTTCGTGCTTGATTTTAAGAAAATTATGATCTTTTAACTTAATGAATTGCCACAACCATTACAAAATTTAGAATTTTTTGGATTAACATTGCCACACTTTTCACAACCATCATCAAATTTTGCGCCACATTTGTTACAAAATTTAGAATTAGATTCATTTTCTTTTTTACATTTTGGACATGTGATATTGTCTAGCAAGTTGTTTGTTTCAAAATCATCTAATTGTTTTTTTAAATCTAATAAGACAGTATTTTCAGGATATAATTTTAATCCTCTACTTAGTTCATCAATAGCGTCATTAGTTTTATCCAATCTAATTAAACCTACCATTAGATTTTCAAATGCTGATTCTGAATCAGTACGAGATAGCATTTTACGTGAAGCTACTACCAATTCTTTCCACTTCCCTGCGTCATCTAATAATCCAGCTTTAACATCATAGATTCTTTGATTTGGAGTTTTTTCTAATGTCTTATCACATAATTTTAAACATTTGTCAATTTCTCCATCATTGTATAATTCAATAATTTCTAAAACTGTTCTGTTATCTACATCTTCCAATCCTTCAGCTTTTACACTTTCATCAACTTTATCTCTAACAATAACATATTTTTTTATTGATTTTACTACTCTGACAATTCCTTGAGGATCAGATACCCCTTCAAAAATAATGAAAGATTCTCCATCTTTCATAAAATGTACATCTCCAACAGTTTGACTTCGACTTGAACTCATACTACTATGAGTTCCTATTCGCATACCCATTCTTCCTGTTGAATGAAAACTTCCCATTCTATGTGAACTAGATTGTCTATGACTATTCATTATCAACACATCATCCATATTTGAGATTAGTAAATTACCATGTTCATAATCATTAAAATCATATAGATATGCTCGAAAATTAGTAACTGCCATAACATGTCGTGCTTTTTTATTAAATATTCCTTCTTCACCAACATAACTCCACAGTATTTCTTCTCCCGTTGCTAAAACTGGAAGTTTCCAAAACAAAGTTGTTGTTTGAAATTTTTTGCCATCCCCATATTCCATCTCATATCCATCCATCATATCTGGATCAAAACTGTAATTTTCAGGAAGCATTTGAGATGGAATCATTAATCTTGACATATTTGGACGTGCTGTATCTCCAGAATTTTCATTACCTGTAGGAAGTGCCATTTTATTTTCTAAGAATATCTAATATTTATCAAATATTCTGGTTTTCGTGCCTGAATTAGAATGAAATAGTACTATCTAAGGAAGTCTCTTAAGCAGATCCTAAATAGGAATATCATGTTTGTAGATCTTCGATAAAAAATTAATTTTATAATAGTATTAAATTAAAAATTCTGCCGCGTTTTTGCCTTCTTCAGTAATACTAATCCATCTATTTCTTCCAACCTTTTCCACTTCGATAAATCCCCATTGTTTTTCTAATGGTTCGATGATATTTTTATCCAAACCTGCAAATCTTGCTTGTGAATGATTTTCATTTTCAGCATTTACTGTAATGATTTGTTTTTGTTCTGCAATTTGTGCCATCTCTTTTTTTGTTAGTCTTTGTTTGTCATGTGTGTATACAATGTTTAATGCATCAAGGAGTTTTTGTTTTGGTGTTTGTATTTCATATGTTGGTAATGGTATTGTATCTTTGAGTCCAAAGGATTGTTGTTTTCCTTCAAATGCAGCATATGTTTCAGGTTCTGCATAAAATGGTTGGATATTTTTGCATTCTTTTAGGATCATACATGCCATCATACATGCAATTGCTTGAATTTTACTTCCAGATGCAACGTTGACATAGATGTAGTTGTTTTTTTCTGCAATAATTATCTCCTTTGCTAGTTTGATCATGTTAAAAATTCCTAGTCTGTTAGCATAGAATAATTCTAATTTAACATCCAGCTTTTTGCATTCTTTTTTGACCTTCTCCAGGTATGGTTTTGATTTGTCTTCAGCAGTTTTCTCATGTAATATTAGACATAGTTTGTCTGCCTTTGTCTGTTTTAGTGGGAGGACAATTCTGTCAATTTCAAAGCCTAATGGGGCAATATGCACTCGAAACGTGGCTAAATTAGTCATAATAGTATGTACAGTATGCATACTATTGAGATGTTATATAATAATTTCTGACTCGTAGTTAAACCATGAAACAACTAACACTATTTGAAACAAGTCATCAGGTGGGTGAAAGGCCCACAACCTCTACT
>JABHJJ010000084.1 GCA_018691945.1 Candidatus Nitrosopelagicus sp.
AGTTACATAGCCTTTTTCACCATAACTTCCATCTTCAGTAACAGGAATAACTGTCAGATTAGATCCTGGAATCAATTCTTTTGCTTTTTCTTCAAAGAAAACTTCATCTTTTGTTTGTGAACCCATTAAGACGGTTATGTGATTTGAGGAATTTGAGAATTTTATCAATCTCATTAGAGGAACTAATCCAGTTCCACCACCAATTAAGAGAATTTTTCCATCTTTAATTTCAAAAGAATTACCATATGGACCTCTAACTCCAATCTGTCGACCCACTGAAAGATTGTATAAAGCGGTTGATGATTCCCCACGCTTTCTAACTGTTAATGCAGCCTGACCACCTACATCAGAAACCATGACACTCATTGGAAGTTCATTTACACCGGGAATCCATACCATTGCAAATTGACCAGGTTTTACATCAGCGAGAACTGGATCATGAAAATACAAAGTTCTTACAGTAGGAGTTGCGTCAACAATTCTTTCAATTGTACAAATGTGTGGATGATTAGGATCTCTTTGCTCGTCCAACCATTTCACCTATTGTTTTATAATTTTTCTTTTCCATATAATTTTGAATACCAGAATTAATTTCACCAAATGTTTCAACCCAATGATCACCCATCACACTACCAAATTGAACTGCAGATGAACCTGCCAAAATGAATTCGACGGCATCCTCCCAACTTGAAATTCCACCACATCCCATTATAGGAATATCAAATTTTGATGCAATTTCATAAACACATCTTAACGCAATTGGTTTAATTGGCGTACCAGATAATCCGCCAATTTTATTACTTAGAATTGGCATCTGTGTCTCAACATCAATAGCCATTGCTCTAACTGTATTAATTGCAGTTATTGCATCAACACCAGCAGATACAGCTGCATCAACAGTATCAAGATAGTCAGATTTGCCCAATCCTACTTTGGCAACAATTGGAGAATTAGTAACAGATTTGACTTTTTTAATAATTTTTGAGACGAGTTCAATATCATCTCCAATTTCTAGACCAACTTTAGCAACATGTGGACATGAGAGGTTTAATTCATATGCAGATACATTGCATTTCTCAAATTGTTTAATCATGTATTCAAAATCATCTTCTTCAGAGCCAACAAGACTTACAACTATTGGTACATCATCATTAGATTCAATCATTTTTGCAAAAGTTTCTGCGCCAGGGTTTGATAATCCGACAGCATTAATCCATCCTCCACCCTTGACACTGAAAATGGTTGGATTTGAATAGCCTTCCCATGGTTCTTTACTTAGTGATTTTGTGACAACAGCTCCTGCTCCAGCATCATGTAAGCGTTTGAATACATCAAGAGATATGCCTAGAATTCCAGATGCCAAAACTGTTGGGCGCTTTAGCGTTAGTGAACCAAGAGTGGTTTCCAGACTAGAGTTCATCTGAAGAAGATTATTGGAATTGGCTTATAACAGTTGATTTAGAATATGTAGATTTTTTAATGAGGATTTGATGGGATCAATGTCATGTTGTCAGTAATCCTAACTGAATTAGGAATTGTTGTTTTTGAAGAACAAAAGTTTGTAAAATCGTTTCCATTTTCAGTACCTGCAGAAGATTATGTTTTTGCAAAAAAAGGAAAATCAAGATTAAGTGAATTAGTAAGATTTTTGCAAGAAGATGGATTTGATGTTCTTGTAAATGATGTAGGATTACAAGATCTACTCAAGAAAAAATCAATAGAATCTCAAATGATGAGTCAAGCAAAATTAGAAGATATTCAACTAACAAAACCACAAATTTTAGTTGATGCAGGATTAGCAAATAATTATGACGATGCAATACAGAAACTTAGAGATTTTGCAATTCAGTTATCATCATCAAAGGTAACAGAAGTATCATCTAGCCCAGACTTGCACATAATTCAATGTATCAATACGTTGGATGATACAGACAAAATAATCAATGGTATGAGTTCCAGATTAAGAGAGTGGTACGGACTTCATTTTCCAGAGTTGGATAACATCATTGATAGTATTAACGGATATGCACAGATTGTGGTTGCAGGAAAAAGAGATGGAATGTCAGACGATGTATTTGTCGAGGCAGGATTTCCAGATTCTAAAGTTCAGATGCTTTCACTTGTAAAACAAAAAAGTAGGGGAGGAGATATTACAGAAGAAAATTTGCAAATTGTTCAAAATTTGGCTAAGAATATCTTGACCTTGTTTGATTTACGAAATGATTTAGAAAAGCAAGTAGATACAGAAATGGAAAAAGTTGCTCCAAACTTGTCTGCAGTTTTAGGAACAACAGTAGGAGCAAGAATTTTAGCAAAAGCAGGTAGTCTTGCAAAAATGGGTACAATGCCTGCAAGTACAATTCAGGTATTAGGTGCAGAAAAAGCATTGTTTAGAGCATTGAAGACAGGTTCAAATCCACCAAAGCATGGAATACTTTTCCAACATGCAGTAGTACATGCAGCTCCAAGATGGCAAAGAGGTAAAATTGCAAGAGCAATCGCTGCAAAAGCGGCAATTGCAGCAAGAGTTGATGTTCATGGGGCAGGATTAAACACAACATTACTAGAGAAATTGAATATCAGAGTAAAGGAAATAGAAGAAAAGAATTCAAAACCAGTTAAAAAACCTCAACCACAAGAATATCAACAAAGAGGAAATTTCCGTAAGAGTAAAGAATCTAAACAAAAGAGACGAGGAGATAGATTCAAGAACAGAAAGCGAAATAACTTTGAAAGAAGATAATAATTATTTCTGGTTTACACTAGATGGAGAGAAAAAGCTCTTCACAGAAAATTTTACACCTCAAAAACAGGTTTACAAAGAGAAATTACTTGTAAAAAATGGAATAGAGTATAGAAACTGGGAACCTTTTAGAAGTAAATTGGCAGCATGTATAATGAATGGTTTGCAGGAATTTCCATTCCATGATAAATCAAGCGTGTTATATCTAGGGGTATCAACGGGTACAACAATAAGTCATATTTCAGACATAGTTGGTCCAAAGGGCATGATTTTTGGAGTTGAGCATTCAAGTCGAGTTGCAAGAGATTTTCTTGATAGAGTTGCAGTGTTTAGAAAAAATATTGTCCCGATAATTCAAGATGCAAAAAGAC
>JABHJJ010000085.1 GCA_018691945.1 Candidatus Nitrosopelagicus sp.
GAAGACAGAAGAATTGGATTTTCATATTTAGAAAAATCATCAAGATATGTATCATGGGATAAAAAAATTAAAGGGAAATACAAATTTCTCTATGAACCAACAATAATGAAAACAAGATTTGCTGATGAATATATTGATTCATGTAATTTAGATTTTGAGATATATTCTAACAATATAGAACCGATGTTAAAATTAATTAGAGAAAGAGATTCAATTAATAATTATAAATTTAGAGATAAAGATGGTAAAGAAAAAAAATTCAATGCCATTAATGATGATGCGATTATAAAATCTTCAATTAGAATATACAATGCTGCAACAAAAGCAAAAGCACTTGATGCATTAAGAAGTTTACTTCCTGCATCAACACTAACAAATGTTGGAATTACTGGAAATGGAAGGGCGTTTGAATATCTATTATCAATATTGTTTGCATCCAAATTAAAAGAGGAGAATAATTTATCATCTCAAATAAAAAATGAACTTGATACCACAATCAAATCATTTGTAAGAAGATCCGATGACAAATACGGTAGAATCTTACAGAATTATCTAAATCAGATAAAAAAATCTGCACAAAATGTAGTAAAATCTTCTATTTCAGGCACAGCAAGTAAAGGAAAAGTAGTAAAATTAGTAGAGATTGGAAGTGAAGAAAGAGCAATCAACAGTGTAATATCTGCAATAATTTATGAACAATCACCAGGAATTTCATTTGAGAAAGTTTTACAACAAATAAGAAAAATGGGTATGACCAAGAAAAAGAAAATTATTTCTGAAATGTCAAATATTCGAAAAAATAGAAGACATAGACCATCACGTGCATTTGAAATGACAGAGTATACGTTTGATTTAGTCACAAATTTTGGAATGTTTAGAGACTTTCATAGACATAGGGCATTAACATTAGAGAGACAATTACTTACAACATTTCATGGGTTTGATGTTCCTCAAGAAATAAAGGATCTTGGGATTCAAAAAGAATTCAAAGAATGTATGAATAATACAAATATCACATTCAACAAAATTAGAAAAAAATTTCCAGAGGAAGCACAATATGTTGTTAATTTTGCATATAACTATCCGTATATGATGAAAATGAATTTGAGAGAAGCAGTTCACATGATCGAGTTACGTACTGTGCCACAAGGACATCAAGATTATAGAATTGTAGCACAGAAAATGTATCAAGCGATTAATAAAAAACATCCAACGTTAAGTAAGATTATAAAATTTGTTGACATGAATAAATACGAATTAGAAAGATTTGAGTCAGAAAAAAGGACAGAGGCGAAGAGGAACAGATGATGAGTAAGGAAGATATCAAGACAGATGAAGAATGGAAAAAAGAACTGAATTCAGATGAATACGAAGTTTGCAGAATGAAAGGAACAGAGCGTGCATTTACAGGAATGTATTGGGATTGTAAAGAAAAGGGAGTTTACAAATGTAGAGGGTGTGGAATTGAATTATTCTCGTCAGATACAAAATTTGATTCAGGTACAGGTTGGCCTAGTTTTTTTAAACCTGAAAATGATGATTTCATAGAATACATAGAAGACAAAAGTTTTGGCATGGTGAGAGTTGAGGTTAACTGTAAAAAATGTGGAACACATTTAGGACATGTTTTTGATGATGGACCTAATCCAACTAAACTGAGATACTGCATAAACTCATTATCTCTCAAATTAGACACAGATTAAATAATCCATCTGATTTTACGATACTATGAGAATAATACTATGTGGATTTGGAGTTGTAGCACAAAGCTTTTCAAAGCTTTTAGAGTCACGTACACATGATCTTTATTCAAAATTTGGAATCAAACCAAGAATTGTGGGAGTTTTTGATAGTAAAGGATGCGCATATGATGAAGCAGGATTAGATCTGAAAAAACTAAATAAAATAAAAAAACAGTCAGGAACAGTTAGAGAGTATGATAAATCAATTAAACAGATTTTAGGTAAAGAAATTATTGAAAATGTTGATGCAGATGTTTTAATTGAAACTACTGCAAGTAATTATAAAGATGCAGAACCTGGAATGAGCCATATAATTTCTGCAATGAAAAGAAAAATGCATGTTATATCAGTAAACAAAGGACCGTTAGCACTTGCATTTCCTTCATTGATGGAGTTAGCAACATACAATCAAGTGATGCTCAGATTTAGCGGAACAGTTGGAGGAGGTACACCAATCTTAGATTATGCAAAAAACAGTTTGAGTGGAGAGAGGATATTATCATTTCAAGGAATTCTTAATGGTACAACTAACTATATACTAACAAATATGGCAGACGGAATGTCATTTGACGATGCATTGAATGATGCAAAATCAAAAGGGTATGTTGAAGCTGATGAATCTCTTGATTTAGATGGATTAGATGCAGCTGCAAAACTTGTCATTCTAGCAAATTGGATAATGGGCATGAAAGTTACAATGCCAGACATAATTAAAAAGGGAATTCGTAAAGTTAACAAAAATGACATCAAAAATGCACAAAAAAAAGATTGTGCAGTAAAACTAATTGCCTCATGTGATAAAGAATTAACGGTATCCCCTGTAGAGATAAAAATTAATGATCCATTATGTGTAAATGGAACATTAAACGCCATTTCATTCACATCTGAACATTCAGGTACTCAGACAATTATTGGAAGAGGGGCAGGAGGAATTGAAACTGCTAGTGCAATATTACGGGACCTAATAGACATTAAAAAAGAGATCACAAAGGCTTGAAGACAAATTTAATTTCAAAAAGCGAAACAACACAACTACTGAAAATTGTGTCAGAAAAATGGAAGATAGATATACCTAAAGTGAAAAATCTCAAGGTTTATGAGATTGATAATGAGATACAATTAATCACAGGTAATGAGATTAAAATTTTAAAAATTAAAGACGAATATCTTCCATTTCTTAGTGAAATTTCAACATTGCAAAAATTTCCATATGTTCAAGTGGATATGGGAGCTGTTAGATTCATGTGTAAAGGAGCTAATCTCATGAGACCGGGAATCAAAAAATTTTCAGAATTTGCAAAAAATGACATTGTGTGTATTGTCGAAGAGTCACAGAATAAATTTCTCGCAGTTGGAAAATCAGAGGTGGGTAGTAGCGAATTAGAAGATATGGAGAAAGGGGAAGTTTTGAAAAATTTACATTATATTTCCGACAAAGCGTGGGAAATTTCTAAAACCCTATAGATTACTTTACGTCTTCGGTGAATTCAGTAATTCCATCTTTGTTTACAACTAAGATATCAATCCCATCACCACTGAAAGAATCTCTCATGGTTGCAGAGCGAACTGCTTTAACAGCCAAGTCCACGGCATCTTTTTCATTCATGTTTTCTTTGAATTGAGGATCTAAGACTCCCAATGCCATTTCAGCACCAGTACCAACAGCAGCGTAGTCATCAGGTAAGACCGAACCTAAAGGATCAAGAGTATAGATTACAGGTTTGTCAGTCATCCCACCAACAATCACTTGAGTTAACAAAGGAAAATATCGTCTTTCATACATCATATTTGACATCATTTTTGCAATTGTGTTTGGTGGAACATCACGTTTTAAATCCATTTTTCTAATTTTTGCTAATGCGGAAATTTGTAAGGATA
>JABHJJ010000086.1 GCA_018691945.1 Candidatus Nitrosopelagicus sp.
ACAAACTTGAATAATTTGCGATTCAGCTTTGTCTTGACTTTTTTCATTAATTAATACAAAGGGTATCAGCATTTTCTTTGAAATTGATGATAAGGTATTCTCTGTACCGATCACCACTGAAATTTTTCCTTTGAGTTCCTTTCTAGTCTGTGCACGAATTAGTGTCTGAAGACAATGAGATTCTTTTGTTACAAAGACAGCAATATTCTTCTGTGAATTTGATTCATGATGTGTATTAACTTCCATATGCAATTGTTTGCCTAATTTTTCTAAATCAGAATCAAATCTCTTAATATCGATCTTTTTTGTGAATGATACTTCTAAATACATACCAAAAAGACCTTTGATGACATTCTGATTAACTCTCTCAAGGTTACCTTTTCGTTCAAAAACAAAATTTGTAAAATTAGCTACAATTCCTTCTTTATCTTTTCCTACTACTGTTATCCCAATCAATGTTTTTTTCAATGCCGACATTGTTGTTTAATCTCATATATGCTTAAGGTATTTTGTAAAAAAAATCAAATAATGCGGGTGGTGGGATTCGAACCCACGAACTCCTAAGAGACAGGGTCCTAAACCCTGCGCCTTTGACCAGGCTGGGCGACACCCGCAAGCATTGTGCAACAACAGACAAATTTATCGGTATTGAATTGAGAATATGAAAAAATTATTCGGTACAAATGGTGTTCGTGGTGTTTTTTCTGAAGACTTTACGCTAGAATTCATTAATGATCTTGTCATGTCATTAGCAGCATATTTTCAAAAAGGAAAAATTTTGGTAGGTTATGATGGCAGACACTCTAGCCTGATTGTTGCAAAAATTGTTTCTTCAGCATTAAATTATTCAGGTTTAGATTGTTATATAGCTGGACTTGTGCCTACTCCTTGTTTAGAATATGCAACAAAAAAACTAGGATATGATGGTGGATTGATGATTACTGCATCACACAACCCTCCTCAGTATAATGGAATCAAACCTGTTGCATTTGATGGTGTTGAAATTTCCCGTGAAGATGAACAAAAAATAGAGCAAATTTTTGATCAAAAAAATTGGATTAAGACTGATATATTTGGTAAATCATTTGAAGAAAAAAATGCTATTTCTACATACGTTGATGGAATAATTTCCTTAGTTGATGTTCATTCCATCAAGGCAAAAAAATTCAAAGTTTGTCTAGATCTTGGAAATGGTGCACAATCGGTTACTGCAAAACAATTATGTGAAAAATTAGGATGTGATGTCTATACAATAAATGAAAAGATTGACGGTGATTTTCCAGGTCGTGGTTCAGAACCTACTCCTCAAAACCTTGAAGAATTATCTAGATTGGTTGTTGATAAAACTTCAAACTTTGGAATTGCATTTGATGGTGATGGTGATAGAAGTATTTTCTGTGATGAAACTGGAAAAATTTTAACAGGTGACAGTTCCGCCTTACTTCTTTGTGATTATTTACTCCAACATTATCCAAATTCACAAGTAGTGACATGTCTAAACTCTAGTAATATTATTGAAACTATTATTGAAAAAAGTAATTCTCATGTAGTGCGGACAAAAGTGGGTAGTGTAGAAGTCTCTAGAAAGATGGTAAATGATGATGCGTTAATTGGTTATGAAGAAAATGGGGGATTTATGTTTGGAAAGCATAATCATGTACGAGATGGTGCTATGACTCTAGCATTAATGCTAGATCTATTATCTAAATCAGAATCAAATCTAAGTCAAAACATCAAAAATCTTCCACCTAGTTTTACTACTAAAACAAAGATAGAATGTTCTTTAGAACAATCAAAAATTGTTATTTCAGAACTTTTGAGAGAATTTCCTGATTCAAATACTTCTGATGGAATCAAAATTCAAGTGGATGAAAACAACTGGGTCATGATTAGACCAAGTGGAACTGAACCAATAATTCGAATTTACGGAGAATCAAACTCTCAACAAAATCTTGATTCATTAATCTCTAATTTTGTTGAAAAAACCAAATCAATCCTCTCCTGATAACATATTTAAGACCATTTTAGGTCATGCTCATAATGGCTAAAGCATA
>JABHJJ010000087.1 GCA_018691945.1 Candidatus Nitrosopelagicus sp.
AAGAAAAAAAATACATTCTATGGAAATGTTATTGGCCCGATTGTCACAATTGTTGTGATAGGCAAGGTCGTTTACCGCTCACATCTGATGATTTAATACAAATTGGTCATGGTATGAAATATCAAAAAACATCTGATTTTATAAAAGAAGAAACTCTAGTTGCAACTCATGATGAACCTACTCCGTCAGGTGGTTTTTCTGTAATGACAAATGTTAGTCTCAAAAGAAAAATAGATGAAACTGAAGATGATGATGGTACACATATTTCTTGTAGATTCCTTGATGGTGAAGGTGGGTGTGGAATACATCCTACACGTCCAGGTGTCTGTTACATGTATCCATTTTCAACATGGGCTCAAAATGAAAAAGGACGTGCACGTGTTCATGCAACATTCCAATTTACTGGAGATTGTCCTGGATTCTATCTTTCTGAATCTCTTGATTCTATGAAAGAAGTCTTAGATGATTATTCTACAACAATTTATGATTATAATATGAAATCAAGTCGAACTTTAAAGGATGGATTTGGTTCTCTTAGTATGTCTTAGGCTTTTGCTACTTTCATTAAATCTGCAATTTTAATATGCATGCCAAATCTATCTTCATTCTTTTTCATGTATCTGAATATTGATATAAAATCTGGCAATGCTTTTAAGAAACTAAAATCATGGTGAATTTTTGCTCTCACAAAATTAAATACTTTGGCATAAACTTTGTAGTGTTTTTCAACAGCTTTTTCATATGCTTTGAAATCATGCATGTTTTCTAAGAAAATATCTACACATTGCATAGATGGAATAATTCCTTCACCTAATAATGCATAAACTGTTCCAATTGATTCTCCAACACCGACAACTTTTCCAGAGTAATATGGTTTACATCTGTCTGGAGTTGCTAATCTAATTGGGCGTCCTTTTGTTGCAACTATTTTACCCCCATGTTTTTCTAAAAATGCATCTGTTGCCTTAACATGGTTTTTGTTATAATCCCCTGCACCAATATGTGCAAATTTCCCTCCTAATGGAAAGTACCAAAAGTATCCTGACATACCTGGGAATGGTTCAATGTAAAAATCATCATATGGTACTCCATTTTCATATTCTACTTTATACTCGTATGTTGGTAAAAAGAAATCCTGCTCCATTTTTGGTAGGTAAACTCTGTGAAATCCTGTACAGTCTACTATCATATCGTATTCTTTTTCAAGCTTTTCTAGTGATGGGGCTTTGCCATAAATTACATTGCAATCTTTAATGAAATCTTTAATCAATCCTAATTTGTTATATGTGCATAGTCCTTTCAAACCTATATCAAATTTCACATCATTATTCATTTTAACATGCATGTTTTTACCATCATGAATTAAAAAATCATTAAAATTTCTACCAGTTTTTTTACAAAAATTAGTTAATTCTTTTTTTATTGTACCCCATGCACAAATTGAATCGTGTTTTTCCTCTAACATTCTTTCATATCCTATTACTTCGTGTTCAGAATTCTTAAGTCTGGCCATAAGATAACTTCCTGCAACACCCATTCCCATAACTGCAATCTTCATTTGATCTAATTAGTTCATTAACCTAATAAATACAATTCCAGTTTTTACTCAATCAAAATTGCAGGTTTGTATGGTCTTGCCATTCTTGCTTTATTTTTTGGATCATATTTTTCAGAATCATTTTCTGAAAACACCTGAAGTTTGATTCCGTAATCTGCTTCAATTAATGATGAAAGTTCATTAGAAATGGTCTCACTTTCATTAATCTCCCCTGCATTCAACTTTGTTCTTCTTAGATCCATTGGTTCTGAGAGAATATCCTTTAATGTCTTTTTTACAAAGTCAGGATCTTTTTTGACATTCTCCGTTTCCTTTTGAGAAATTAATTCTTTAATGAAAATACCAACATTTGTTTCTCCTGAATTAACTCCACTTAGAATTTTATGATATGCTTTTGATTTCCAGCTATCTGCTGTGTAAATTATAATCTTTTCAGGTGTAATCTTTGTCACTTTAGTAATATTTGAAATATCATTCATTACTGAACTAAGTAAGCTTTCATTTTGAACTGCTTTATCATCTGTTTGTTCTTCTTGTTTTGGCCATGATGATCTTGAAACCATCTCTGAATTACCTAATTTTTCCCACATCTCTTCTGCTATGTGAGGTGCAAATGGTGAAAGCATGGAGATACGTGTTGCAAGAACTCTGTTTAAAACTCCTGATATATCATTTCTATTTTTTGCACTAGCTCTTTTCATGTACCATTGGAGATCTGAGTCAAATCCATACAAAATATGATGTAATGATTCACGAAGTCGCATCTTTTCCATAGACTCTGTAACTTCAAAAATTAATTTTGATAATTTACTTAATATCCAAACATCTTCAGGTTCTGTCCCTATTTTTCCAGGATTGTTAAATTTTACGCATTCATCGTACATTGATTGTAATCTATTTTTTATGCCTGAAATTGATTCGGCATTAAAATCAGCATCTTGCAAAAGTTCTGCTGAGATTAATATTGATAATCTAATTGGATCTGCACCATATTTCCTGACAGCATCACGTAATGGGATAATATTGCCCATAGATTTTGACATTTTTTTCCCATCCATCAAGACCGAACCATTCACTACAATCTCTTTTGGCCAATTTTCTTTAGGAAATAGCGCAACATGATTTAGAACAAAAAATGTTAGATGATTTGGAACTAAATCTCTGCCTGAATGCCTAGAATCAACAGGATAAAAATACAAAAACTCTTTTCGTATCTCTTCTAGTTTTTCTATTGTAATCTTTGCATTTTTTGCAATTATCTCAGAATCTCCATTTCCATAGAAAATATAATTGAAAAATTCATCATTCATGTTTTCTGCTAAAATCTCTCCTGAATTGACAAATTTTGCCATGGTGTAAAATGACATGTAAATTACTGAATCAGCCAAACTCTCAACTAACCAATCATTATCCCATGGAATTTTTGTTCCTAACCCATGCTGTCTTGCACATGCTCTTTCTCGAAGCCAATCAAGCACATTGAAAAATTCGGTTCGAATATCATTTGGAAGTATATTCATTGATTCAAAACACTCATGGGCTTTTGCTTTCCATTCTTTGTTTGCATAATCCAAAAACCATTGGTTGTTGAGTAGTTTCACCACACATTCTGTACCACATCTGCACCTTACTGACTCATTTGTTAGTTCAAGCATAATGTCTGATTTTCCTGTCTTGGAAATCCATTCTTTTACCTCTTCTTTGACAAATGTAATCTTCTTTCCTGCAAACTCACCTGTATTGGAATTAAGTTTTCCTTCATAGAATTCTTTAGAATAGATCTCTTTTGTTGCATCTTCTAACTTTGGGTCATCTTGATTTGTAATTCCCATTCTCTTTATCACTTCTTGAGCTGGTATGTCACTCAATCCATCAGTAGAAATTATTGTAACTGGCTGAACTTTTTCAACTTCATTTCGTAATGAATCTTCAATATTTTTCTGATTCCCATTTTTGATATCTTCTAATGCTTGAAAATCATATGGAGCATGTGCTGGAACTGACATTACAATTCCTGTACCTGTGGTCGCTGTGACAAAAGATGCAGGAAGAATTAGAAACTTATCTTCACTAGTTGGACTGTGAACTTTCTTGCCAATTAATTGTGAACCTGATATGTCTTCAATAATCTCTATTTTTTTATTAAGAAACTCTAACTTGTATGCACACTCTGCGCTTATTATCCAAGTTTCCCCATCAACTTTGACTTTTTTATAGATAATCTCTGGATTTATCCAAAGATTTGTCACACCAAATAATGTCTCAGGTCTAAGTGTGGCAACAGGAATAATCTCCTCTCCAATGTTGAATTTAATTACAATATATTCACTAAAGTCTGGTTCAACATCGCCTAGTGTGTCATGTTGTGAAACAGGATTTTGATCATTTGGACACCATCCCACAGGATGATTTCCTTGCACGATTAGATCTTTCTCTTTTAGATTTCGAAATTGCCACTCAATAAATTTTTGATATGCTGGTATAATTGTTGTAAATTCTCTTCTCCAGTCTATGGAGTATCCCATCTCGATCATTCCTGCCTTAATTTCTTCGTGAAAATAATCTGCAATCTTCACTGGATCAACAAACTCTTTGATCTTCTCTTCTGGAACATTGTATAGATTCTTGAATGCTTCAATCAATTCTTCATCATTGGCTTGAACTCTTTTTGACATTCCAAGAATTGGTGTTCCTGTATAATGAAATCCCATTGGAAACAAGACGTTGAATCCTTTCATTCTGTAATAGCGTGAATGAACGTCTGCTAGTGTGTATGTTCTTCCATGTCCGATATGTTGAGGTGAGTTTGGATATGGATATGCAACTGTTATGAATTTTTTTGGTTTATCATTAGGATCTGTTTCAAAGTCTTTGGCTTCATACCATTTACTTCTCCATTTGTCATCTATCTGATTCCAGTTTAATTCCATCTCGTTTACCTATTCAAGAATCACGGTCTTCGCATTTTTAATTGCATCTTCTTTCTTTGATTTATCAGTTCCCCCTCCTTGAGCAAACTTAGAACTTCCTCCACCAGCTCCGCCCAAAATTTGTGAGATGCTCCTTACAATTTCTCCTGCACTCTTTTCTTTTGAAATCTCATCGCCTGCATATACTATAACTCGAATTTTTTCTCCTTCTTCAAACAATCCACAATATACCAATCTAGGGTCTGCCTTACAAAGTACTTCTCCTAAACCAATATGAAAAACGTCATCATAGTCATTACTTGTTGAATAACAAAAGTTTGCCTTTCCTGATTCTGTTAATTCTATGATAATATCTTCAATTGTGGATATTCCTTCTTTACATTCTGACAGTGATTTTGCTATAATTGGAATTCTTTCTTTAGCAAGTTGTCTTCTCTCAACTCTCTTTTCTTTTTCTTGTTCTTTTAATTTATCTTCTTTCTCTCTACTCTCTGAATCTTGCTGTTTCTTCTTAACAAATTCCTTTGCGCTTTCTCCTGATACAAATTCAATCCTTACAACCCCATCCTGAATTCTTTTGGTTCTTGTAATCTTAATCTCTTCTACGTCTGAAGTATTTGCTACATGTGTTCCACCACATGCTTCTATATCTAAATCTCCTATTGATACAATTCTAACTGATTTTACAGGAACTACTCCTCCTTGGTAAATTCTAAATCCATACTTTTGTTCAGCGGTACCTCTATCAAAATTTTCTATCTTCACTGGTATTGATTTTTCAACAATTGAATTGGCAGCTTGTTCAATCTTCTCAACATCATCATCTGTAAGTGCAGAATGATGTGTTATGTCTAACCTTGCATGATCTTCTTCTTTGAAAGCTGAATGTTGCCATACCCATGAACCTAAAACACTTCTAGCAGAAGTGTTGATGATATGTGTACTAGTGTGATTCTTTGTAATTCCATCTCTCCTTTTTGCATCTACAACGCATGATACAGTTTCCCCATTTTTTGGTATATCGCCTTTTATCTTATGGACTACAACGTTTCCATGTTTTGTAATGTCTACTATATCGCAATCTCCAATCTTTCCATGATCTGGCTCTTGACCTCCTCCTCTTGCATAAAACGCAGTTCTATCTAAAACTACAAAATTTTCAAATGATTTCAAAACTTTTGCATCAAATTCTCTTGGATCATCTCCATAAAAGAGAAGTTCTGTATCTGGAATTCCTTCTAATGGGAAACTTTCTTGCTCTCTTTGTTTTTTGGATTGGTGTAATTCAGCAAGTTTTCCATAAAATGTTGATGGAATCTCTGAAATAATTTTCATCTCCTTTAGATATTCTGGAGTAACTCCGTCAGATTCGTACAGTCGTATCAAATCCTCAACGTTTGGCTGTTTGTCTAATTTACTAACAATTTTTTGCATTCTTTGTTTTGAGCTATCGTACCGTCCTGTCTCAATTGAAATGATCTCTTTGACATCTTGTCTTGTTTTTTCTAATTCTGGGTACGTATTTTTCAAATAATCAATTTGAATATCAATTATCTCATCCAAGTCAAATTTTAATTTCAATCTATCCATAGTTGAAATAATTCTTCTAAGCATCATTCGAAGATTATATCCTCCTCCCACATTGCTAGGAAGAGCACCATCTGATATTGCAAAAATCAGTGTTCTTATGTGGTCAATAATTAGATAAATTCCCTCTAATGGGGTGATGATACGACTAATTTGCTCGTCAGACAGTCCTGTCGATTTGATGGTATTTTTCCTTACTTGAGACAAGTCATCATACAATTCCAAATTCTTTGCAATTTCAGTAAAATATGGGACTAATACTGAGGAATTTGCATCAATACCTGCATCTTGGATTAATTTTTCAGTAATTGGACCAAAACAACAATCGTATGCAGTTGGGGTTCCCATTGTAATCCATGCAAATCTTTCAAGACCTGCACCCATGTCGATTATTCTTTGATCAAGTGTTTTGTAATTTGAAAGGTCACCTTGAAATTCTGTAAACACTGCATTACCAAGTTCTAAACCTCTCACAAAATATTCTAATGATGAACCAAAAGATCCTCCTCCTTCCCAAACATCTTCTACAAATGTAATCTCTTTTTTTGCAATTCCAAATTGTTGTGTCAATAAATTAAAATCAAGATTAACACATTCATCTTTCCAATACCCGTCTTCATTTGGAATGCTATGTTGCCCTATCATACAAAATGATGAAAAGTGTCTACCTGTTACACCAACATTTTCTAAATCTTTGAATCTTAAACATGTTTGTGGTACAACAAGTGGGTTTGCAGGAAATTCAAACGCCACCTTACTCCCCATAACTCTTTGAAAATCAACAATTGATGCAATCGTAAAGTAAAGATCATCTCTCCATCTACAAACTACTGGATATCTGTTAATTGATGTGTGATTATTCTTTACAAAAAATGATTCAACCTCTTTCCATGCTTGTGTATAATCAAATCTTTTTGATGTTGGTGGTTCTCCGATGAATGAGTAAGTATCCTCTGAATGATCAGGACATTTGTCTCTTTCAGAATCTAAAGTCCAGAAAAATCTTTTACAAACATTACACGATTTACGTTCGAATCCCTGGTCTTCGAAAAGATTCACATTATAATATCTCTGAGGATCTGCTGAGAATTTCTCAAGAATCTCTTTTTTATTCACTAAATTTTTGAACTAGTGCCGATATTAAGGACTGTCGATTCAACCATTAAATATAGAAAAATGTAGGAACATTTCATGTTTGGAAGAAAAAAAGGTGAAGTAAAGGAAGGTGATTTCGTTTTTACATCTAGGAAAGATGAAGAAGGAGATTTTCATAATCTAATATTTGGAACCGTAACTGGTGTTGATGGAAATAAAATTGGTGTGAATGGTTTTTTTGTAAATCCTATTGGGCTAAAAAACAAAGTCTCTCAAGGAAAAGCAGGTCCACGTTCAACAGAAATTCTCACAAATCCTACTTCTGAAAACTGTATTTTTGCACTAATTTATCGAATTGAATATGAAAATTTTACAGATGTAGTAGACATTGCATCTGAGAAAGTAGAATTTATCTCAAAAAAGGTCTTCACAATCTTTGATGGCTGGATTAGAGAATCCTTGTCTGAATTAATTAACAATGTATTATCTCTTCCAAACGGCACAGAGCAGGATCACGCAAAAAGAATCCTCAAACAGAAAATGGAGAATCTTTACGACAAGGAATTAAAGAAAAATCTCTATTCTATTTGCCGAAGCCTAAAGATTCTGATCTAAGACAATTTTTGATAGCTTTTTATTATGCCTAACGGCTTTTTTGTACATGGAATATGTTTACGCTGCATTAATGTTGCACAAACTCGAAAAAGAAGTTAACGAAGCAAACGTTACTAGCGTAGTTAAAGCAACAGGCGCCGAAGTTAACGAAGCCCAAGTTAAAGCACTTGTAGCATCATTAGCCGATGTTAACATCGAAGACGCAATCAAAGCAGCACCTGTAGCAGTTGCAGCAGCCGCACCAGCAGCAGACGCAGCAGCAGGTGGAGATGAACCTAAAAAAGAAAAGAAAGCAGAACCACCAAGTGAGAAACAAGAAGAAGCAGCAATGGAAGGCTTATCCTCTCTATTCGGCTAAAATCATCTCAAAAACTTTTCAACGTTATTAGTGACTATATTTTATTGTAATTGGTTTGGCAGATTCATCTTTGTCAATTGAATTTTTCATTTACATTTTAGATCTCTTTGGAACAATGGCTTTTGCTGTAACTGGAGCATTCAAGGCCATTGAACATAAAGCAGACATTGTTGGAATAATAATTCTTGCAACAATAACAGGTGTTGCTGGAGGTACAATTCGTGATGTCATACTTGGTAAAGATTTACCAAATTCTCTGATTGATCCATCATATGTTATAATTACTGTTGTATCTGCAATTGTAATCTTCCTTTTACACTCTAAGATGAAAAAACACTGGAACATATTCTTGAAATTTGATGCAATTGGATTGGGTGTTTTCACTGTAATTGGAGCTACTTTTGCCTATAACATGTTTGGAATGAACTTCCTTGTAATTGTATTATCGGGTATGCTTACTGCTATTGGAGGTGGAATACTTCGTGATGTATTTGTTAGTCAAACTCCTATAGTATTTGTAAAAGAGTTGTATGCTTCAGCCAGTTTCTTAGGTGCAGCAGTATTCTATCTAGTAATATTACTCACAAATGATGTCTACGCTGGAACAATTTCTGGATTGTTATTGGCTACAGGTCTTAGAATGGTTGCAATGAAGTATAATTGGAATTTACCTAAAGTAAAGAGTAATTAATTTAATCTGGTGAGTAGTCTTTTGCTTTTGAGGCCACGCCTTGGGCTTGACCATGTGCTTTTTGTAAAACTTGCTCTTTTGTATCTTCAGTTAGATATCCTGCTTCAGTTGAAACTGAACGTGCAGATTGAGCTGCTTTTGCCAATACTTGTTCAATATTATCTGCAGTGATGTATGCTGCCTCAATTGAAAGTGAAATTGCTTGTTGATGTGCTTGGGCCAAATCATTTCTGAATTTCTCAAGGTCAATAATCATCTCTTCTTGTTCATACACTAATCCATTTTCTAATGCTGAATTCAAAACAATGCCTGCCTCAATTGCTTTAATGTCTAGTTTAGTCAAAAGTCCAGCAAGTTTCTCAGATATTTGACCACCTTTCTTTACTGGTATGGTCTCTTTCATTATCCAGATTGTACCTTGGTCAATCTTCGTTGGAATGTTATTTTCTTTAAAGTCAGTTAACATTGGTCCTGGTGCAATTCCGGTATTCTTTGGTGGAATTACAACATCCATGCTTGCAGTATCGCCACCTCTTGCAAATAGCATTACCTTGTTTTTTCCTAATAGAACGTTAAGTTTGAATGGTGACATGTTTGTAAACATGAAAACACATTGACCTGTTATTTTTTCAGATAATTTGTCTACTCCAGTAATTCCCGCTTTTTCAAAAGCAAGTTTTGCTACTTTATCTTTAATACTAACAATTTCTACCTCACCTTGAAGTTTTTTTCTTAGTGGAAGTAATTGTGAACCTCTAACTTTTTCCATTCTTACAAGTGCTAAGACACTATATTTTTTTGGAAGCTCTTGTAGTTGTTGATACATCTGTGTTTTCTTTTTTGGATATGTTGTTCTATTTTCGTGCATTATTTTGTCACCTTATGTTCTAATTTGATTGCTTTTCCCATAGTTGTTTTAATCATATATTTTCTAATATTTTTATTCCCATTTGGAAGTTTTGTGGATAAATTGTTAATTATTGCAATTGCATTTGCAGCTACTTGGTGTTCATCCATTGTTACATCCCCTACTTTACATGTAATTGAAAGTGAATTTTTTACTCTTACTCTAATTGAGGTTTTGAATCTACTAAGAAATGACTCAATAGGTGCGTTAAATGGAACTGGTGTCGGCATTTTACCTCTAGGTCCTAAAAGTTGTCCTAGTGATTTA
>JABHJJ010000088.1 GCA_018691945.1 Candidatus Nitrosopelagicus sp.
AAAAGAAAAGTTACTAAATCAAAAACAAGAAAAGTAAAAGCTAAACCAAAAAGAAAAGTTACTAAATCAAAAACAAGAAAAGTAAAAGCTAAACCAAAAAGAAAAGTTACTAAATCAAAAACAAGAAAAGTAAAAGCTAAATTAAAAAAGAAAAAAACTCGAAGATAGTTAAAATATTAAAATTTTAATCTATTTTTTCAAGCTTTCCGAATTTACCTTTTCCGAGTTGGACTTCACCCTTGAACTCGTTTGTATATCCATTTTCAATTTTTATTTTGTCGCCATTTTGAATATTTTTTGCATCTTCTGCCCACAATGTAATTTTAATTTCCATTCCATTGTCAACAAGCATTGCATTTGCAACATCTACTGTTGAACCAGCTTTTGTATTTACAGTTCTAACTTCTTCTTTTCGTTCAACTGTGCCTTCAACATTTATTCCTGATCTCATATTCTTGGCGTCATCAATTGTTGTCATGAATTCAAATTTCTTAAAATGATTATAAACTTTGTTTTCAAATTATTTTTCTATATTGATTTGGCAAAATATCTAATGAAGAAGTTATATGTAAAAATCAATAATCTCTTTCATTGGAGGGGTATCGAAGCCCGGTCAACCGAGAAGGACTCAAGATCATCGTATAAGATATCCTTTCTCTTAGGAGTTCGTGGGTTCGAATCCCACCCCCTCCATGTTTCTTAAATCATGCAATCAAAGATTTTGTAATTGTGATGTGGTGACTAGTAATTTCTTTGTGAATTTTTGCAAGTTCTTCACTCTTGAAATATAGATTACATCTGAAACACTTCCATGTTTTACTAGGCATGGAATGTATGGTGTGTTTTTCGATATAAAGATCATGTATAATTTATTCATGTCAGGAAAAACAATATCGCATACAATGGTTTAGATATTTTGAGATGTAGATGAGTTTATGACTGATCTTTTTGAATCTATGTTAGAATTTTCTTATATTGGAATCTTTTTTTTACTAATTCTTGTTAATGCTGCTCCTTTACTAATGCCTCCTACTTGGATAATTCTTGCATCATTTTATGCCATAGATGCATCATACGATCCGTTAGTATTGGCTTTAGTTGGTGCAACAGGTGCAACTATTGGTAGATTTATTCTTAAACAAATATCTACGATATTCAGAAAATTTATTCAAAAAGAACAAAAATCTAATCTTGACGCCATTGGTAATTTTCTAAATAAAAAAAGATTTGGTTATATTCTTACATCGTTCCTTTTTGCTGCAACTCCTCTCCCAAGTAACATGTTATTTGTCACATATGGTCTTCTTAAGGCAAAAAGCATTGGTTTGTATGTTGGATTTTGGGTTGGTCGTGTAGCATCATACTATCTTATGATCTCGATAAGTAATGTAGTTCTAACTCCATTTGTGGAATTATTTGAAGAACAATATATTGGAATTTTGATTGCTGATGGATTAGGAATATCTGTAATTATTCTTTTCACTTGTATTAATTGGACTTTATTATTAACTCAGAGAAAATTTAAATTAACAAGACCAAAACTATGGAAATTATGAATCAAATTGAAAATCTAAAAAAAATAGCTAAAAATAAACTCACAAAAAATGATCCTGGACATGATTTTGAACATGTAATGCGAGTATATCGTAATGCTGAAAGAATACTCAAAAGTGAAAACGGAAATAAAAAATTAATCTTATCTGCTGTATTACTACATGATATTGTAAAAATTAAAAACCGAAAAGATTCTGCTTTAAAAAGTGCTAAACTATCCGAAAAATTTTTAAAAGAAAATCATTTCTTAGATGATGAAATTATAATTATCTCTGATGCCATCAAAGAACATAGTTTCTCAAAAGGGAAAACCCCTTCCACAGTAGAAGGAAAAATTCTCCAAGATGCTGATAGATTAGATGCTATTGGCGCTATTGGACTGGCTCGTGTTTTCTCATTTAGTGGCTCGAATAATCGACCTTTTTATGATCCAAAAGACCCATTTTCAGAAAATAGGGTCATCAATGATAAAAAATGGACTTTGGACCATTTCTTTCAGAAATTACTTACATTAGAAAAAAAAATGAATACTAAAACAGGCAAAACTCTTGCAAAAAAACGTACTAAAATACTAAAAAACTTTCTTAAAGAAATTAAAAGTGAAATTCAACCATAATCAAGATATCGTTGATGCCTTTTTTCAACTTCTTTATTTTCTCCGCTGATGATTAGTTTCTTTTCATTTTCAAACCTATTTTGCATATACTGATTAATATCTTCAAACTCTTTTTTAGTTTCAAATGATTTCATTAATGGTTCGATCCTGTTAAAATATTCTATTGTTTTTTCTCTAAATTCTTCTTTTGTAGGATTCTTTATCTCATTAATTCTAAACCACAACATTGCCCAACTAGCACCTGCAATATGTGGCAAAAGATCTAATGCTCTTATAATCTCAAATTTTTCGTCGTCTCTCATTTATAATCTTACAATTTTTCAGCTATATGTTTTGCAAAATATGTAACAATCATATCTGCACCTGCACGTTTTATTGAATACAATATTTCTTTAGTCATCTCTTCTTCATCTATCCATCCTTGCATCGCTGCACCTTTGACAAGTGCATATTCTCCTGAAACACTGTATGCAGCAACTGGAACATTGAATCGCCTTCTAGTCTCTGATATTAAATCTAAATATGTTAAAGCAGGTTTTATCATAACAATGTCTACTCCTTCACCAATATCCGCTTCAACTTCTCTCATTGCTTCTCTTGGATTTGTAAATGGAACTTGATATGTACGTCTATCACTAAATTGTGGTGCACATTCTGCTGCATCTCTAAATGGTGAATAG
>JABHJJ010000089.1 GCA_018691945.1 Candidatus Nitrosopelagicus sp.
ATACTCAAGATTGTTCCGAATACAGGAATCATCAATATTTTGAATTCAGAGGTCGATATAAAGATTTTTTTTGATTATTAAAAGCCGAGATCAGCCAAGGCTAAGGTTTAGAATAAAATAAGAAGTGAGGAAGGAGATTATCCTGTTCCTGGTTGGGCATATTTTCCGGATCTTCCTCTTATGAAGAAGGCACCAGCAATACCACCAAAGATTGCGGCTGCAATAGCAGATGCACCTAGTACACCACCAGCATCCATGTATGGAGTACCGGAACCTGCGCCTGGATTATTACCTGCATATTCAACTTTTCTCTTTGCGAGTTCTAAGGAGTCTTCTAAAGACATTGATGGATGTCCACCGTCTTGGCTACCATCTCCGCCACTGCCCATGTATTGAGCAAATGCGGGAGCAGCTCCCATTGAGAAAATGCCTGCTAGAAGTGCGCCTAATACTATTGATTTGTTCATTTGTATCTAAATTTGAATGAACTATCGTTATTATTTAACTTTTTTCAATAATCTCGCTAGATACATTTAATTTCGTACGTAATTTAGCCAAAAAAATGGGAAGACTCCACACACATAATCATGGAAAGTCACATTCAATCAGACCTATTGATCCAAAAAAACCAGATTGGATCAAACAAACCAATGAGGAAATTGAGGGACTGATTATTAAATATGCAAAAGAAGGTATGACTACCAGTCAAATTGGAATAAAACTAAGAGACCAACATGCAATTCCTTTAGTAAAACCAATCATTAACAAAGGAATTAAAGAAGTTCTAATAGAAAATAAATTAAATCCGGAAATTCCAGAAGATTTGAACAACATTGTGATGAAGGCAGTTAACCTTCAAAAACATCTTAAAGAAAATAGATCAGATAACAGAAATACAAGAGCCTTAGAATTAGTTGAAGCAAAAGTTCACAGACTATCTACCCACTACAAAAAGACAGGCGAGATAGATCAAAAATGGAAATATAAGTCTGTAGTAGCCCAGCTAGAGTAATGGGAAAAGTTTTAGAAGAATCATTATCCAATTTTTCAGATCGGATTTCAGATGCAGTAAAATCAAGGAAAAATATTCTAGTTACAACTCACATTGATTGTGATGGAATTACATCAGGCTCAATAATTTCAAAAGCGCTAATTAGACATGGCGCAAAATGTACAGTTAGAACAACTAATGAATTTAGTGAAAACCTAGTTGAGATGATGCAAAAAGAGACAAGAGATTTACATGTAATTACAGATTTGGGAGGAGGTTTTGGAAAATTACTTGATGAAAAATTATCAGATAATTGGCTAATGTTAGATCATCATGAAATTTCAGAAGATGAGAAAGATAACGAACGTGTCATTAATGCATGGAAATTTGGAATGGATGGAGGAGTTGAAATTTGTGCTGGTGGAATGGCATATTTGGCTGCAAAGGCACTCAACGACGAAAATGAGGACTTGTCAAGTGTTGCAGTAGTTTCAGCATTAGGAGATAGGCAAGATCAAGGTGAGAAAAGATCATTCACTGGGAAAAATGTAGAGATAGCAGAAACTGCAAAAAAATTAGGGCTAGTAAATATCGATTTAGACTTACTACTAGTTGGAAGGGAAACAAGACCACTCCCAGACGCAATTGCATTTACATCTCAACCATTTATCGAAGGTTTGACATGGAACAGAGATGCATGTCTTGCAATGCTAACTAACGCAAAAATTCAACTTAAAGATGGAGCAAGATGGAGAGTTCCAGCAGATTTGACACAAGATGAAAAACAGAGCATTATTGAATCAATTAGTAAATTTACACAAGGAGAAAATGCCACTCAAATCATGGAGGAGCTTATTGGATATACATACACATTCCCAAGAGAAGAAAAAAGGAGTTTTCTCAGAGATGGTAGAGAATTTTCAACTATGTTGAATTCTTGTGGGCGAATTAACAAGTCAGGAGTTGGAATTTCAATTTGCATGGGAGATAGAAACACAATGCTAGAAGAGGGTAAGAAAATTTTATCAGAATATAGAGGTATGATTAGAGAATACATGAATGTATTATCTAATGAGAGATGGAGAACAAATAATATGGAAAATTGTGTGATGGTAAATGCTCAAGGATTGGTTCCTGAGACGATGACGGGTACAATTTCATCACTAATTGCAGGATCTCCAAAAAATTCAGGAAAAATAGTTATTTTGAGAACAGACGGATCAGAGGGTACAATCAAATTTTCATCACGTAAATCTGCAAGTTGTAAAAATTCCATAAATCTTAGTCAATTGATGAGAGGAGGTGCAGAACAATTTAACGGAATTGGTGGAGGTCACGAGGCAGCCGCAGGAGCTAAAATAACTAAAGACAAATTAGATGGATTTTTAGATTATCTTGAAAGTAATGTTACCAAAATGCCAGATAGAGATAGTAATCAATAATATTTCTAAAGACAAAGCCAAAGTTATTGAAAAGGCACTAGAACCAGATAATATTGATTTTCCACAAGGATTGAATTTAGAGATTAAAGAGAAAGAAAATCAACTTGCATTTTATTTTTCAAATGAAGGTGATTTACGAAAGTTAATTTCTACCGTTGACGAGGTATTGGAACACGTAAATCTTTCTATGGAGGTAATAAAATAATGCTAGATCCAAAAATCATTAGAGATGAACCTGATCGAATTAAACAGATGCTAAAAGATAGAGCTGTAGAATTTGATTTTGAAAAAATGTTAGAGTTAGATAAAAAAAGAAGAGATGTTATGTTCCAAACTGACGAATTAAGACAAAAGCGCAATGAAATGTCGATTAAGATCGGTAGTGAAAAAAAGGCTGGAAACGACGCATCAGGATTATTACAAAAGATGGATGAGATTTCAAAAAAACTTGACGATTTAGAAATTTTAAGAAAATCAGTTGAAGAAGATTTTCACAAATTGTCTTTCTCAATACCAAACTTGATACATGAATCAGTTCCAAGAGGATCTGATGAGTCATTTAACAAACAAGTAAGAATATGGGGGAAAATTCCAAAATTTGATTTTGAG
>JABHJJ010000090.1 GCA_018691945.1 Candidatus Nitrosopelagicus sp.
AAATGGTCCTCAAGATTATATACCAAAATTTGTTTCAGAACTAAAAACTCATAGGGATTATGTCATTAAAAGACTAAATGAGATGAATGGAATCTCATGCTCAAATCCAAAAGGAGCATTTTATGCATTCCCAAAAATTGAACAAAACAAATTCAATTCAGATAAAGAATTTGTTTTAGAATTACTAAGGCAAAAAGGCGTTCTGACAGTTCATGGCTCTGGATTTGGAGAACAATATGGAAGCGGTCATTTCAGAATTGTTTATCTGCCAAAAATGGAAATTTTGGAATCAGCCATGAATAAAATCGAGGATTTTGTTCGTTAATAATCCCAGTTTGAAAATTCTTTAGGTATAATCTCAATAATACAATCTGTATCTTCCAATAATTCTCTTGCAGATTTGTTATCTAACGATTTGAAATATCGTAAAAGAATTCTTTTGGCAACTCTATTTACAATAGATTTTTCTCTAAGTAATTTTGCTGTACCTTTTCCCATAACTCCAAAAATATTCGGTGCACTCACTCCAACATCAACACAGAAACTCACCTTTTTGTGAACTTTGATGTTTTTTACTTTTTGAGTTCTAGTATTTGTCCCAACATAGATCTTCTTCATACTATACAGATACCAAACAGGAATGATATGTGGTGTACATTTATCATCAATAGTTGCCAAATGAAGAATTTTCTCTTTTTTTAAAAATTCAGTTAATTTTGACATTTGGTCTCTTGTACCCCAATCCAATCAATATACATCCAAAGATAATCATTCCTAATGCAAATTTCTCATTTGTTATATCAGGTCCTAACAAAAAATCAAGCACAAATCCTGGACTCCATAAAATCACATTTCTTACAAAAATAATTGCTGCCATTACAATGAACAGTACCCCCATTGCAGTAAACCAATTTCTCCCTCTACGTGAATATTCACGACTCATGATAAAATATCACATCTAGTTGTTTTAAATTATTTTTATCCCAGGATTCTTCATCTTGTTTCTTATCATTGCATTAAGAAGCAATGGTGTACACATCTCTACGAGATATGCTAATGCTCCTGGTCCTAAATAAATTGGTCTTAAACCTTCAATCTCATTAATTAATCCATTCACTACTTCTACTGATTCTTTACTATCTCCAGCAACAAATATGTCATAATCAAGTTTCAAAGTTGGGTTAACAAGTTTCTTTTCAGAGATTACATGAAATCCTGAAACAAGTTTTGTTTTATCTTTCATGTGTTTTTCAACTGTTTGATGTGAAAATGGTTTATTCTCTTTTATTGCAACGCACTCAAAGCCTGTATCTGTTTTAGTCATTGGGACAATTGGTGACACAACTACACAATTGTCGCTAATTTGAGGTAATAATTCTGAACAAGTTGAATCAATATTCTCATATGGAATAGATAAGACTAAAACATCTGATTCTTTAGCAACTGAAGCATTATCTGCTCCTGCGATACTCCCATTAATTTCCCCATATGCCTCTTTTGCTAATCCTGTATATTCTTGAGCAGATGTATCAGCACGTGCTGCATCTCTAGAGCCAATTAAAACTTGATTATTTTTACACCATCTAATGGCAAAACCTTTCCCCATTCCTCCTGTTCCGCCAATTATCCCAACTTTCATGAATGCGCTCTGCTAATCTTATTATTATCTCTATTGAAGAAAAATTTGTAATACAACATGATAATCTTTCTTAGACACGGCGAAGCTGAAAATAACGTTAAAAAAATTCTTGCAGGTAGAACTCCAGGAATTAATCTGACTGAACAAGGAAAACAGCAAGCAGAACAAGCAGGTGAAATGATCAAATCTCTTAACATCTCTACAATTTATTCTAGTCCAATTGATAGAGCAATGCAAACTGCAGAAATTGTGGGAAAACACTGTGACGTAAAGCCCATCTCAGATGATAGGCTCATAGAACTAGATATGGGAAAATTTACCATGGTTCCATACACTGAAATCTTCAAAAACCACGGCAATGTATTCTTAAAATTCTATGAAGGAAGTCTCGAGATTAGTCATAATGGAGTTGAATCATTTTCTCAAGTTCAAAAAAGAGTTTTTGATATTGTGGACTTTGTAAAAAATAAACACAAAGGCGAAAATGTTGTACTTGTTACTCATATGGATCCAATCAAAGC
>JABHJJ010000091.1 GCA_018691945.1 Candidatus Nitrosopelagicus sp.
AATCTAAAAAGATACCAAATGAGAAATACAGGATTTGAACAATTATTTTATTTCAACCAAGTTCTTGTTGCATGTTGTGGAACACAAGCAAAGTATGCACCAACATTTGGTGAAGCACATCATTACAAAGATTGGAATGATCCGTTTCCTTTAGATTCACAACAAGTAGAAGAAAAGTTTGGTAATAATAGAAAACAAGAAATTTTAATTGCTGGAATGTTTGATCCTAAGAATTTTCTTAATCTGATGAGAAATTTTATAGTTTATGACGAGGGTGAAGACAAGCGAGTAAAGAAAATTGCAAAGTACCAACAGTTCCGAGCAGTAAACAAAACAATTAAAAAAATTGAATCAGGTACAAACCCCCAAGAGAAAGGTGGAGTTATTTGGCATACCCAAGGTTCAGGAAAATCACTAACCATGCTTTGGCTTGCACAACAGATGAAGAGAAAGTTTGGCAATCCTACGGTGTTGATAGTTACAGATAGAAAGCAACTAGACAAACAAATCTATGGAACTTTTAGAAACTGTGGATTTCCAAACCCCATAAAGGCAAAAGATAGAGAGAATCTAAAATCCCTCATTGAAAACAATAAGGGAAAAACAATTATGAGTACAATTCAGAAATTTCCATTCTTCAAAGATGAAGATCCTCATACCATTTCAGATGAACCTGTATTCATTTTGATTGATGAAGGACATAGGACTCAGTATGGTCTTTCAGCTGCAGATATGCGTATGGCACTCCCAAATGCAGTGTTTTTTGCATATACAGGCACACCATTGCTAAAAAAAGACAAGACACGTACAACATTTGGAGATTACATTGACAAATACAAACTATCAGAGTCAGAATCTGATGGAGCGACACTCCCAATTTATTATGAGAATAGAAAATCTGATCTTTCAGTAGATAATGGAGAAAGTATTGATACGGTGTTTAACAGAATTTTCAAAGATAAGGATGAAGATACTAAGGCAAAAATTAAACAGCAATATGCAAACCCTACTGCAATAGCTGAATCCCCCCACAGAATTAAACAGATTGTAATTAACATAATTGATGATTATGAAAATAGAATAAAGAAAAATGGTTACAAGGCAATGATTGTTGCACCATCTAGAAAAGCAGCCATACTCTACAAAGAAACACTATCAGACATGGGAGTGGAGAATTGTAAAATTATAATGTCTGAAAGTCCAAGAGACAAAGAATTTGGTTGGGATAAATACTGGTTAACTGCAAGTGACAGAGAAAATACTGCTGAGCGATTCAAAAAACCACTTGATGAAGAACCACTATCTATTCTAATTGTAGTTGACATGTTACTTACGGGATTTGATGCACCCATACTGCAAGTAATGTATCTTGATCAAGGATTAAAACTACATACATTGCTTCAAGCAATTGCAAGAGTTAACCGACCATATGGTGAGAAAAAGACCAGAGGATACATTGTAGACTATTGGGGGAACTCAAAGAACCTTAGAGATGCATTTGAAATGTATGATGATGTTGATATTGAAAATGCAGTAAAACCATTGGAAGATGAATTCAAGAGATTAGAATTAAGACATTTGCAAGTAATGAGTTATTTTAAAGATTTGGAGAAAACAGACATTAAGAAAATCTTAGAAGTTCTAACCCCTGAAGATGTAAGAACCAGATTTGAGATGAATTTCAAAGAATTTGCAAAGGAAATGGATGCAATATTGCCAGATCCAAAAGCTGCCAAATTTAGGAGTGATTTGTCATTTTTATCAAGAATTCGTGCCCACGCAAAGAGTCAGTTCTATGATGAGGATATTGAATTGAAAGGGTATGGTGAGAAAGTCAAAAAACTAATCAATGAAAGTATTCGTGCTGCCCAAATTCAAGGAATCATCCCTGAAACCAAAATTGAACCTGAAAAATTCAAGGAAGTATTGGAGAAGTACGGAGGTACAAACAAAACTAAAGCCAGTGCAATGAAAAAAAGAGCAGAAAAAACTATTGATGATAGCGAGAAAAAGAACCCTGATTTTTATAAATCGTTACGATTAAGATTAGAAGAAATTATTGAGAATTTAAAAAATACAAACTATCAAGATTCAAAAAAATTCAACGAATTGTATGCTTTATGGGATGAAATTCTATCCGAAGATAAAAAATCAAAGGAATTAGGATTCGCAGAAATTGTTCAATTTTCTGTCTACAATAGGTTAGAACAAATCTTTGACACTGTAAACTCCAAGGAATTAACTATTGAGATTCATGAGAAAGTATCACCGATGAGAGTAATTGATTGGGAGAAACCTGAAAATGAAAATATTCAAAAAGATATTAGAAATCAAATCAAGGATATTTTAATTAAAACAAAACTAGAATTTGCAAAAAGAAACGAACTTGCGATAGACATTACAAAATTATACGTGGAACGAGAAAATGAATAGTATTCCTTTTGGAAATTCTAAAATTAAATACAATGTTAAGCGAGTTACAAATAGAAAAACAACTCAGATTCTTGTAGATAAATTGGGGGTACAAATAATTTCATCATCAGATAAAACTCAAAAAGAAATTAAGGACATTGTGGTAAAAAATTCCAAATGGATTTACAGTAAACAAATATGGGCGAACAAACAAAATGATCTAAAAATTACATTCAAGCAAGGAACCAAACTTCCATATTTGGGCAAAAACTATCTGTTAAAAATTAAAGAATCAAAAAATGAGGGTATCTTACTTTCCAAAGGAACATTCATTGTCAAAGTTAACAAAAATACGACAAAAAAAGTGCAAGAAATATTCAAAAATTGGTTAAAAGAACATGCTCAAAAAATAATTGAAAAGAAATCTAACCATCATGCAAAGAAAATAGGCGTAAAATTTGATAAAATTATCATAAAAGATCATAAAGAGCGATGGGGAAGTTTATCAAAAAACAACACCATAAACATCAATTTGAGCATATTGTGTGCACCTTCAAAAATCATTGATTATGTGATTATTCATGAATTATGTCATCTAAAAATCCCTGATCATTCTCCGAAATATTGGAATCTATTGTACAAGATGATGCCCGACTATGAGACTCACAAAGAATGGTTATCTGTTAATTGGAAATTATTGAATTTTTGATTAACCTTTCTTATCTTTGATTCTTTTCCATGCATCTGCTTGTTTTTTTATTGATTCTTGATAAGATTTTGTTTCATTTTCTTGTTTTTTGTAATAATTTTCATGCGAACCGTATTTTTCAATTATTTTATTATGATCATTTTGGTCATTTTTCACATCTGTTGACGTTCTAAATGGTTCATCACACAAAGTTAGATGTTCATCTAATTCCTTTTTTGTTTCACCAATTCCATCATAACATTTTGGACATGTTCCAGTAAAATTATTGCATATTTTTTGATGGTGTTTTAATTTTTCCTCAGGAAATGTACTCCAACAATAAATGCACATAATTTTTTCTAAACTAGTCATTGGTTCATCAGAATTCACAACTGAATTTTGCATTTGCTCTAGTGTTGCATCTAT
>JABHJJ010000092.1 GCA_018691945.1 Candidatus Nitrosopelagicus sp.
TCAGTAAGAATAAGTTCTCGTGCTAAATTCATTAAGATGACAAACCTAGAGAGGTTTGAGCTAATTTAGCTTTCAATTGAACAGTATTCCAAAAAATCAATCTAGATTAGTTGAATTTCTTTGTCCTATAAACTAGGTAACCACTTTAATCATCAACCAATCATGTCCCAGACTAGAACAAAAAGAAGTAGAATGATGTAAGATGTTAATCTGAAATAAGTCTAAACCAACACTTTATATCATTTGTAGAATAATAGATTTTTCTTATTCAAGTCTCATCATTGAGCCAAGAATGTTAGATTGCCAACTTAGATCAATACTTTTTATAGATTTAATTTTCTGTTTTGTGAGGACATCCATTACATTTGATAGATATGAATTTGTTCGACTAAATGACTTTTTATGGCAAGAACAATTGCATTTTTTTCCATCACAACAGAAGTTTGCACAAGATGTACATCGTAATTTCATCGTATAGTATTACAAAATCAGTATTTAAATCCCCGAGATGAGAGTGATTCAGCCTAACTTGCAGAAGGATAAGAATCACTCCCAATCTGGTTGTAACCTACTTGTAAAATTAGTATAAAAGAACAGGAATTAGATTTGTTTCTTCTTTTTTTCCTTTAATTCATTTTGTCGTTTTGCAAAGTCCTTTGCATTATCATGTTCTTTGTCTAATTCTTCAAAAAATTTATTTGAAAATCCTTTCTTATCAATTGAACGTGTTTTTTTACTCATTTCTCAAAATCTTGATCAGGGATTATAGATAGGGTAGTGGTGGTAGTTACATTAGGTATATTGCGAATCTTTTTTGTGATTATTTCATCAAGTTGTGATGAGTTTTCCCCCTGAATTTTTGTAAATATATCATAATAACCAAATGTACCTTTTGCTTCTTTTACTAGATCAATTTCTAATAATGCCTTTAACACTTCCATCTCATGTGCAATCTTGCATTGAACTAAAACATATGCAGTTTCCATCAGACAGACTTTATTTGTTTTAGCTTATTAAAATTTGGGGTTATACCCAAAGGTGCATAATCTCCGGTTGCACAAGTGAAACACATAGAGTCTTTTGGAATACCAACAGCATCTGCAAGATTTTCTGCATCATTATAACCTAAAAAGTCAGCACCAATATCGTTACGAACTTTTTCAATCATTTCTTTTTCTGTTAAATCTTTTCCATTATCAAATGTTGCAAGTTCTTCTTGAGATGGGAAATCAATTCCCGCATAACAAGGGAATTTGATTGGAGGGTATGTAATCAACATACTAATTTTTTTAGCACCAGATCGACGTAATGCTTTGATAATTGCTTTAGAACTAGTACCACGAACTAAACTGTCATCAATTACCACGATGTGTTTATCTTCAATGACTTCTCGTATCGGAATAATCCATCTATTAATTTCAACTCTATCACTTTGATGTGGTTCTATGAAACTTCGTAATGGCCCTTTCTTGCTGTAACGATCTTTTAGCAGTCCTTCATCAAATTGTATTCCAAGTTCTTGCGCAAAGCCTAATGCAGCAGGTCGTGCAGAATCAGGAACAGGAATTACGACGTCAGCATCAGGAAGCTGATATTTTTTTGCAAGGAATTGCCCAATACGTTTACGTGCCAGATAGATGTTTGTTCCCTCCATCTTACTTGATGGCTGTGCAAAATACGTAAATTCAAAAGAACAATGAGCCCGACTTGTTTCATCAGAGAACATTTCTGTCTCCATGCCATCTTTACTGATTTTAATTAATTCGCCAGGTACGACATCACGTACTAATTTTGCACCAATTGCAGAGATTGCCGATGATTCAGAAGTAACAATGTGAACATCCCCATCTTCTTTATGACCCATAACCATTGGACGGAATCCTTTTGGGTCTCTTGCAGCAAATACTGCATCATCATCAGAAAGAAACGTAAAGCAATACGAACCAACCATTTCATTTTTCAGTATGGATAACGCACTCCCAAGCTTGCCATTTTCAGTGATTAAAGACACCAAACGCTGTGCTGCAACAAGTGTATCACTAGCATTTTGTGGAGTAAACGTGCAGCCACCAACAAGATTAGATAATTCTTCAACATTGGAGATAGTTCCATTGTGGGCAACACATAGATCTTTGACCTTTAATGGCTGTGCACTTTCAAGATCACTTTTTCCAACAGTGGAATATCTTACGTGACCTATTGCAGAGTGGGATGCATATTCTTCAGTGATTTTTTTGAATTCACCAGATGATGCAGATACAAGTCCAATTCTCTTCAGAGGAGCTCTGTTTGGAATTGCTAGACCCCATGCTTCTTGGCCTCTATGTTGTAAAGCACGTAATGCATCAATCACCATAGGAATTACATTGACATCGCCGTTACTAAAAATGCCAACTACACCACAGTTTTCTTTAACCATTTTGAATTATTTTTCCCAATGAATTAAGATAGTTATTTTCTGCCTTATCAACTCTTAGTTTCAGAATTGGTTTAGAATCAGATTCAAAGATTATCTGATCGCCAGAGAATTTTCCAAGTTCAGAAAATGAGCATTTATTTTTAGACAATAGCATCTTGGTAGATTTCAAATTCTTTTTTTCTATTACTAAGATGTAGCGTGAATGACTTTCAGAAAATAATGTTTTTTCGGGAGACAATGTAGATGCCATATGCAAATCAACAGTACAACCAGTTTTACCAGAAATACATAACTCTGAAATTCCAACTGCAAGACCACCTTTAGAACAATCATGTGCAATTTTAACAAGATTTTTTGAGATTAATGATAAGACGGATTTCATATTTTTCTTTGATTCGGAAACATCTACGTGAGGCGCAGTTCCACCAATGAAGTTATGTATATACTCATAATATTCAGAACCTCCAAGCTCATCTTTTGTTTGACCAACAAGTAAAATTACATCATTTTTTGATGGGAGAGTTGGTATCAACGGGGATTTTTCAATCAACCCAAGAACTCCAATTAATGGAGTTGGCTTAATAGGACCGTCAGAGGTTTCATTATAGAAACTTACTTTGCCACCAACACAAGGAATGTTAAGAGATTTTGCAAAATCAGTGATTCCTTCAATTGATTCCATAAATGTCCAGAATATTTCCGGATCTTCAGGATTGCCAAACTGTAAATGATCAACCATTCCAATTGGAGTGGCACCAGTACAAACAACATTTCTACATGCTTCTTCAAAGCATCCAATAGCGCCTTGTCTAGGATTAAGGTAACAATGTTTTGGATTACCGTCAATTTTTACAGACAATGACTTTCCATTGTCCAAACGTAAAACTGAGCCATCAAATCCAGGTTTTATTACAGTTCTAATTCCAACTTCATGATCATATTGTCTAAAGACCCAGTGTTTACTTGCAATATTAGGGGAAGCGAGTAATTCTAACAAGACGTTAGAGAGTGATTTTTTATTTTTCAGTTTGGGTGATGAAGGGAGTTTGGAGAGATATTTTGGTTTTGATTTTTTTCTATCAATGAGTGGACCACGTGCAACAAAATCAGCAGGAAGTAATGCCAAAGTTTCTTTTCCTTTTTTGACATGCATCATTTTGTCTTTTTTCACTTTACCAATAACAGAACATTGAATTCTAAATTTCTCACAAATTTGTGTGATTTTTGAGAGTTTCTTGGGATTTGTAATTATTAGCATTCGTTCTTGAGATTCGGAAATCATTATTTCGTCAGGAGACAGATCAGATTCTCGCAAATGGACGTTTTTAACATCAAGTTCAATACCAATTCCTAAGCTTTCAGCTGTTTCAGATATGGCACATGACAAACCACCGCCACCCAAATCTTTCATTGCGTTGATACATTTTGCATCACGAGCTTCCAGAATTGCTTCTATGATTAATTTTTCAATGAAAGGATCAGGTATTTGTACAGCCGAACGGTCTTCACCTTCTAGCATATCAGAAGCAAATTGTGAGCCACCAACACCATCACGGCCAGTAGCCCCGCCAATTAGCAAAACTAAATCACCAGGGTTTGCATGATTTTTAATTAATTTAGATTTTTTACCAAAGCCTACAGCAGCAACATCGACCAGTGCATAATTTTTGTAGCAAGTGTCAAATTCAACTTCACCACCAATTGTAGGAATGCCAAGACAATTTCCATAGTTTGCAATTCCTGCAACAACATTTTTGAATAGCCATCTTGCATGCACATCATTTTCGATGTTACCAAATCTCAATCCATCGAACAAAGCAATTGGTCGTGTTCCAGCAGACAAGATGTCACGAATGACACCCCCAACACCAGTTGCAGCTCCACCAAATGGTTCGACAGCAGAAGGATGATTATGGCTTTCAATGTGTACAGTTACAACGTATCCATCACCTACATCTAAGACCCCGGAATCATAGCCCTTTTCAACAATAACGTTTGGGCCCGTGGCAGGTAACATTTTCAAATGTTGTTTTGATGACTTGTAAGAACAATGTTCGGACCATTCTGCAGCAAGGATTTGTAATTCAGTGTCAGTAAGCTTTCGCTTTACATTTTTTTTAATATGCAATTGTTCATGCTCTTGAAAACTCAATTTTTCATACCTACAGATTCAATTAGAGATTCAAAGATTAATGAAGAAGGCTTGTGATCAATCGGATTAATTTCTTTTTCAGATGCTCTTTCAGGGTGAGGCATCATTCCCACTACATTTTCATCAGAGTTACAAACACCTGCAATTTGTGAGATAGAGCCATTAACTTTATTTTCATATGAGAAGACAATTTGGTTATTCTTTTTTAGTTGAGATAGAGTTTTGTTATCAACAAAATATCTTCCTTCTCCATTTGCAATCGGGATTGGGATTTTCTGATTGATTTTTAGTTTCCTGGTAAATGGAGTCTTGTTGTTATTTACAATAAGATTTGTCCATTCACACATGAAATTAAGCGACTCATTTTTCAATAAAACGCCTGGGAGCAATCCAGATTCTACTAGAATTTGAAAACCATTGCAAACACCCAAAATTGGAATTCCTTTTTCAGATAATTTTTTTACATCAGAGATTATAGGGCTGTGAGCAGCTATAACTCCGGCTCTGAGTCTATCACCATATGAAAATCCACCTGGAAGGACAACCGCATCTATGTTTTTTGGGAGATTTTTTTCATGCCAAAAAAATTCAGCCTTTAGTTTAAAGACATCAGTCAATACGTGATACATGTCACGATCACAATTGCTGCCAGGAAAAACTATAACCCCGACTTTCACAATTTGCCTTTGATTTCGCGGTATAAATTTGATTTCTTGATGACATGCTTTTATTTTAGAAATTTTCATTTCTATTCATGGGACAAATTCGAGATATAATGGAAAAAGATGTCATTACAATTGAGAATGATAAAACTGCTCAAGATGCAGCAAAGATCATTGCTGAAAATGATATTAGTTTTCTCGTAGTCATGAATGATGGAATTCCACAAGGAGTGTTAAGTGAGAGTGATTTTGTTCGTAGAATTGCAGTTGAAGACAAAAAATCAAGTGAAGTCTTAATTTCAGAGATCATGTCATACAAATTTCGTTCTGTTGACCCAACTACTACAATAGAAGATGCCATACAAAAGATGCTAAACAAGAACATCCGTCGATTATTAGTTTTAGATAATGAAAAACTAGTTGGAGTCGTCACACAAACAGATCTTGCAAGTTATCTAAGAGATCAGCTTTTAGTGGATGGAACAATTAAGAGTATTAGTAACGACTAGACCTTTTCTGCAGTGGCAGTAACCTTGCTTACCAGAGGATTGTAAATTCGCAATTCATCACAAATTTTGATGACTTTATCTTTTGCGCTTTTTTCATTTTTTTCAGCAATTGAAAATTTTAGAATTGTTCCAGAGTGAATTTTTGTAATGTTTGTGTTCTTGGCCTTTAATACAAGATCATTTAGTATTGTGTCACCTTCAGGATCACTAATTCCAGGTTTATTTTCTATTACAACACTTACTTGGAAATTAGGCAATATGTTCTAACTTGGATAATACAATATAAGCTGTTTTTTTCAGAAAATGGATCATTTTACATATGGAATTGAATTTATAATGGTACCAATATTGCGTGATATGGCAAAATTTCGATACTGGAAATTAACTCCAGAAGATATGGAAAAGGTAACTCATGATGAGAATAAAGTTCTCAACTGGGACATTAAATGTACTAAGGAGCCAGAAGAAGAAGCAATATTCTTTGGAGTATTTCTTTACAAAGCAGGAACCCCACACGACTATGAATCAAAGA
>JABHJJ010000093.1 GCA_018691945.1 Candidatus Nitrosopelagicus sp.
ATCTTTTCGATAATTTCTTTGAATCTATCGTAAAATATTGATTTGTTATGTTTGTGGGCAACTGTGGTACATGATGAAAGTGAATAACCGTGTGGTACACCTTCATTTGAAAAGACATATGATAATGCATGTCCTAACGTAGTTGAACAGTTTCCAAAGCCCATTCCCGATAGCATCGAGCCATATGGATAATTCTCTGGTTTGTCATTCATGATTGCATCATACAACACATCGAATGCTTGTTTACACAATGTTTTGGTAAGGTCATTTCCAAGTTTACTATCATAACCCTCTGTTGCTTGTGCACATGCATCACATACTGAACTTTTGATAACTTGATCTGGTGTTCCATTCATAAAGTATGAATCAATCACTGCTCTGTCTGCAAGGAATCTATCCTCTCTGAGTAATTTCTTTTTTCCATCAAACTTTAGAACACAATATGTTGTCATCTCTGCACCCGTTCCAAATGTTGTAGGAATTAAAATTTTTTCTACACCCATTTCTGAAGCTGCATACTTTACAACATCCATTGAACTTCCTCCTCCTAATCCAATCATTGCACTAATGTTTTTGGATTTATATTCTTCAATTACCTTGTTGACCATCTCAATTGATGGTTCTGGTTGGACTTTGTCAAACAACAAGTAATCTTGTATGCCCATTTTTCCTAACCATTTGTCAGATAATTCTGGAGGAACAGTTGTTACTACCAGTGCATTCTTTGGATATTCAGCTTGTGATAATGCATCTTCCCCAAATTGAATTACTTTGGGAATTCTCACTGTATCCATAAATCATGTAGAATAACTATTCTTTTTATACCTTCCAATATCAAAAACTTAAGTCATTTTCATATTAGAATAGTTAATTGATCAAAAATCCTTCAAAATTAACTTTGAACAGTGATTCAAAAGCAATTCTATCAATACTCACTGAAGGTCTTGAAATATCTAATCCCTCTCTACATCTTAAAAAATACATATTGAAAAATAAAATTCAATTGCCCTCTTCTCAAATAGATCTAAAAAAATACAATCATCTGTTTTTGATTGCTATTGGAAAATCTGCTGGTACAATGGCAGAATTTATCTCTAAAAAAATAGATTTCAAAAAGGGAATAATCGTAGTGCCAAAAGGTATTATGCCAAAAATAAAAAAATCTGTATTTGAAATTATTAACGCTGGTCATCCACTTCCAAACCAAAATAGTTTCAAAGCCGGTAAAAATCTGGTCTCATTTTTGAAGCAAACCACAAAAAATGACTTTGTGGTATTTCTGATATCTGGGGGTGGTTCTGCATTATCTGTCTATCCTAATTCAATATCTTTACGAGATAAAATACTTGTAAATGAAAAACTAATCCAATCAGGAGCTAACATTAATGAAATTGCATGTATTCGCAAGCATTTGTCACTGATCAAAGGAGGACGCCTGATTCAAAATATGAACTGCACTGGAATCTCATTTCTTATTTCTGATGTAATTGGGGATGACCTTGGAACAATCTCTTCAGGAATAACTTATTGTGATAAATCATCTTTTCACGATGCAATAAAAATTGTTAAAAAATTCTCACTTGAAAGAAAACTTCCAAAATCTGCATTATCTGTCTTAAACTCTGGTCTGAATGGAAAAATCTCTGAAACTCCAAAAAAACCTAAAATTAAAAATTTTATAATTCTAAACAACTACACTAGCCTTTCCCATATGAAGGAAAAATCTAAAAAATTAGGATACACAACAAGTGTAATTCCAAATATAATTGATAATATTAATCAAGTTACAAATATTCTTGCAAATGCTGCATTAACTTCAAAAAGTCGATGCATAGTTTTTGGTGGAGAGCCAACTGTTCGTGTAACTGGTAACGGAAAAGGTGGACGTAATCAAGAACTTGTACTGCGATTGTATGAAAAATTAAAAAATAACAAACATAATTTTACAATTGCATCTATTGGAACTGATGGCATTGATGGAAATACAAAATTTGCAGGTGCTATATTCTCTACAGAGTATGAATATGATGGCAAACCATATATAAAAAATAATGACTCGTCATCATTTTTTAAAAAGTATGGAGGATTGATTAAAACAGGTATTACTCAAAACAATGTAAATGATATCGGTGTAATTCTCAGACATAACTAAAAGAATTTCTTCCTGCAGTATCTTTTCCTTTTGCAAAAAGATGTCTTGTTGATAAATTCTCTTTTGTATTTATTAATTGAAACTTCATCTTCAACTTACGATGATCTGTTAATTGATTAATGAAGTGTATTTTATCATTAATTATTTGGTTATCTGATTTTTTTCCTTTAGTAAAAGTTTCATACACCATTTTAGAATCACACATTACATTGACTTGATCATTATCTTTTATGATATACACGCCTAATCCCCAGTAAATTCCAATATGTAGTGCAATAAACTTTGATTCTTCAGTAGCTTTGACGTCTAATTTCCCTCCAGACAAATATGCTGGTGGATGGGCTCTAATTTGCTCTGCAAGCTTTTCTCCAGTTCTAATTGTCCATGAATACTCTTTCACGTTTCCATCAAAGAAAATATCATGTTTCATATGTCAATCAAAAAGGTGTTTTTTGTCTATTTAATTTGTATTCTGGTCTTAATGATCCACATTGAAATTAATTTTCATGATGAAGTCACACAATTTCTTTAGAAAAATGGTTGATGAATTAGTAGAATTCTCTGCACATGATCCTGAATTGGCTGATGGAATAAAATGGTTAGATAGTCAGGCTCAAAAAAAGGGAATTACATTTTATGATATGGTCTTTGAAGTCTTGTATAGTCATGACGTTACATCAAAAGCCAAAAACTGGTTAAAAACAAGAAATTAATCTATTTTCGATCTTCTATTGGAATGTAAGTACATCCTTGTGGCCCTTCATATTTTCCAACGTATGTTGCCTTTGGTCTGTATAACATTGGTTTTGGGGCCGCTTCTGCAAATTTTTCCTCAATTACATGTGCCGTCCAACCTGACACGCGTGAGATTGCAAAAATTGGTGTATTCAAATCCATTGGAATATCAAGCATATGGTAAACCGATGCACTGTAGAGATCAACATTTGGAAAAATATCTTTCTCTTTTCTATTCTTCATCATTCCTGCAGTGACTTCTTCAACTTTTTTTGTGATTTCAAACCATGGCAATCCCATCTTTACAGATAATTTTTTTGATAATTCTTTTAAAACCATTGAACGTGGATCAACTGTTTTGTAAACTGCATGTCCCATGCCCATAATTCTATCTCCATTTTCTATTTTTGATTTGACCCAAGATTCGGCATTTTTTTCATCTTTGATATCTAGTAGCATTTTCATAACCTCAAAATTTGCCCCTCCGTGTAATTCTCCACTTAGTGCACCAACTGCAGCACTTACTGCAGAATACATGTGTGCACGAGTAGATGCAACTTCTCTTGCAGCAAAAGTTGAAGCGTTGAATGTGTGGTCTGCATGTAAAATAAGACATACGTCAAACACTCTTTCCATCTCTTTATCTGGTTTATTTCCAGTTAGCATGTAGAGGAAATTTCCCGCATGACTTAATTCTGGGTCAGGCTGTATTACCTCTTTATCATTTCTAACTCTATCCCAACTTGCAATAATGGTTGGAACTTTTGCAATTAGATTAACTGCCCTTTGTTGACTAATTTCTTTTTCAGATCCATGTTCATCATAATATCCTGCAAGTGCAGCAACAAATGCCTGTAACACATCCATGGGATGAGCATTTTTCCTCCAGTTTCTCATATTTTTTTGCATTTGTTCAGGAATTTTTCTTGCTTCTTTTAGACTTGATACAAATTCATCAAATTCTATCTTATTTGGCAAATGATCATGTAAAAGTAAAAAACAGCATTCCTCAAAATTTGAATTTTTTGTTAAATCTAAAACATCAAATCCTCGATAAATCAGTTTACCTTTTTCTCCATCTATCATAGAAATTTTTGTGTCTGCAATTGGAATATTTCTTAATCCAATATTCTTAGTTTCCATACATTTGTTGTTATTTTTTGACTTTTAAATTTTCAATTAGTTTATGAGGTATTTCATATAATATGCATTCTCAGTCAATTATTTTCAGTACAGAATGTCTAAAGAATCAAAGCTTGGGCATATTACGTCATATTTCATTAATCTACATGTCATCTCTATCTGAACGTGAAATGAGAAAAAAAATTGATGAGGAAATTCTCAATGCTTCACCTGAATTCTTACAGACAATTCAAAAATTTGATCATGAAAATCAATTGAATTATTCCACCATCTATGAGATTTATTCCACAATTCTTAACTCCAAAAAAACAGTTTCTCCAAAATCAAAATCAAAATAACCATTTTTGGTTTAAATGAGGGTTATCCAATTTCAACATAAATGGTGAGTAAAATAAAGAAATCAAAAATTGTATGTGTTTCTCATAGAGAAGACGCAGATGGTATTAGCTCTGCAGCATTAATCAAACAAGCATTTGGTGGCGAAACAATTCTTACTGATTATCCTGGAATGATGGATGACATGGAGCCCCTAAGATCTGATGAAGAATTAAAAGAATTGTACATTTGTGATCTTGGATTAAATAAAAAAAATGAATCTGACTTTGTTGAACTGTTAACACAATTACGAAAGCGTAGAATCAAAATCTCATACATCGATCATCATGATCTTGATAAAAAAATTATCAACCAATTAAAAAAAATTAAAGTCAATGTAGTACATGATACAAATGAATGTGCATCTGTTCAAGTTTACAACACATACAAAAGAAAATTAAATGATCATGCTGCTTTTGTTGCTGCATGTGCCGCCATAACTGATTATATGGAGGATAGACCATTTGGTTCAAAACTTCTTCAAATATTTGACAGACAATTTGCACTCATTAGCGCAACTGTCATGACATACAACATTGTTGGGCATCAAAAAGAACCTGATTATTTATTGTACCTTGTAGATGAACTTAGTGAATCAAAATATCCACATGAAATTCCAAATTCCTTTGAGTTTGCACAATTACAAGTTGCAAAACTTGCATCAATCATTAGTAAAGTAAAAGAAAATATGAAATTAAAAAAGAATTTAGGTTATATGGAAATTACTGACTCTGGTGCAAGCGGTGCAGTAAATTTTGTTCTTGGTCTATCTGGAAAAGATGTTGGGGTTGCATACAAAGAACGTGTTGATTATGGTGTATATGCTGTATCTGTAAGAGGATCAAAACAATGTAAAATCCATCTAGGACGATTGATAAATAAAATAACTACTGATATTGGTGGATCTGGTGGTGGTCATGACAAAGCTTGTGGGGCATCAATTCCTAAAGATAAGATTACTAAATTCATAAATACATTAAATTCTTCTTTAGCAAAATAAATTGTCTACACAATCATTACGAAAAGATCACAAATTAATTGAAAAGGTGTTACAAGCTTTAGATACCACAATTAAACTTCTAAAAGATGGAAAACAAATTCCAGAACAAATTTTACTCCCAACAATTGATTTCACTCAAAATTTCACCGATGTTTGTCATCATGGAAAAGAAGAAGAAGTACTATTTCCTGCACTTGAAAAGGCAGGAATGCCAACACACATGGGTCCTATTCGTATGATGATAGTTGACCATCAGCGTACTAAGGCCATTGCCGAGAAAATACAAGAGGCATCTACAAAATATCTTGAAACCAGTGATTCTGCTGATCTTATACTTGCATTAGAAGTGTATGTCCAACATGTAACTGAGCATCTTTGGAAAGAAAATAATAGATTATTCATGATGGCTGAGGCTCGATTAAATTATGCTGCAAAAGATGTTGACAAGAATCTAGAAGATGTTGAAGAAAAAAAACTCAAGGAACTTGGAAAAACTCGTTCTGATTATGAAACACTAGCTGATGATTTGGAAAAATCTGTCTCTGAAATTAACTAGAATATTCTACTATCATATCTATTTCTACTGTAGAATTTAGTGGAAGGCTTGCAACACCTACTGCAATTCTAGAGTGTTTTGCCATGTCACCAAAAATTTCAACTAGTAAATCTGACGCTGCATTGATAACTTTTGGTTGCTCTGTAAAATCTTGGCTTGAATTAACAAATCCTGAAATTCTGACAAATTTTGTAATCTTATCTAATGAGCCAAGATTAGACTTTAATTGAGCAAGACCGTTAATTATACAAATCTTTGCAGCTTCTCTTGCAGAATCCAATGATTGTTTTTCTGGAACTTTTCCTTCAACAATCACTTTTCCATCTTTCATTGGAATTTGTCCTGAAACAAATGCAAGATTTCCTGTAGTGACAACCGGTATGTATGACCCTGCTGGATTTGGTGGAGTTGGAATCTCTATAGATAATTCTTTTAATCTATCTTCAATCATGAAATTTTGTTCAAAATTGTATATTTAGTCTTATGTTGGATATTGTAGGCTCGTACATTCTCATCACAGTTAATTTTTTTTCCTCAAATCTAATATACCTCATGATCTTCTGTCCTAACTTACAATGTATGAAAATTTATGGTTAATTCCATTGGGATTTGTAGCCGGTGTATTGGGGTCTATTGTAGGACTTGGAGGTGGAATCATTGCAGTGCCTGCAATGACTTTTGCTGGATTTCCTCCGGCACTTGCCGCAAGTAACAGTCTCTTTGCAGCTTTTAGTAATTCTGTAGCTTCTACGGTATCATACGCTCGTCAAAAGCGTGTTGAATTTGGAATTGGTATAAAACTCGGCTTGATGTGTGTTCCTGGTACCATCTTAGGTGCATTTATTTCAGATGTGATGACTCCTGTTGCATTTCAAATTCTATTTGCATTTGTATTGATTGCTTCTGCAGTTTACATTTTTGTTAAACGTGCAGTAGATGAGAAACCATATAACCGAACTGCCTTAATGATGGTGATATCTGCAGGTGCAAGCTTTTTTGCAGGAATAATCTCTAGTTTGTTTGGAATAGGTGGTGGAATTGTGTTTGTTCCATTAATGGTGATTGGTATAGGTATTCCTATGAGAAAGGCGGCTCCGACAGCACAACTAATCTTGATGTTTGCTTCTCTTAGTGGTCTTTTGGTACA
>JABHJJ010000094.1 GCA_018691945.1 Candidatus Nitrosopelagicus sp.
CTCTTTTCATCCTTAATTATTTTCCGTTCAAGGCGATCCTCTAGTGGAATTTCTAAAACATCTCCCATTCTGAGATTTTTTAGCCCTGCTGCAACATTTTTTGCAGTCTCGGGATCTTTCTTTATTCCTAACAGTGACATGAGATATCCTGCACCTGTTTTACCTGCTAATTCTCCAAATACTATTTTTCTTCTATTTCCGACTACTCTTGGTGGAATTGGTTCATAGGCGGCTGGATTATTGAGAATTGCTGCTAAATGAGTTCCTGCTTTATGCTTGTATGCTGATGATCCAACAATTGGTTTTGAATCATATGGTTGAATTGTTGTATACTGTTCTATGAGTCTTGAAAGATCTGCTAGCATATCTAATCTAAAATCATTTTGAGATTTGAAAAGATATGTTAAAGCAACTGCCACTTCTGCTAGTGCCGGTATGCCTGTTCTTTCACCAATCCCATCAATTGTGGTATGAATTTGATCAACTCCTGCATCACATGCTGAAAATGCATTTGCTAACGCAAATCCAATATCATTATGTACGTGAACATCAAGTGGTGTTTCTATTTCAGAACGTACTCTCTTAACAAAATTGTACATTCCAATTGGTCTCATTATTCCAACTGTATCTGGTAAACTAATTCTATCAACTCCTGCCTCTTCAATTGATTTACATAATTCTAAAAGAAATTCTGGTTCTGCTCTGCTACCATCCTCTACTGTAAATCTAATTTTTAGTCCATGATCTTTTGCATAACTTACTGTATCAACTGCACGTTCTAATGCTTCCTCTCTAGTAATTCGTAATTTATCTTTTAGATGAATATCTGATATTCCTAGATATGCTGCTACCCATTTTGCATCACATGATAATGATGTATCGATATCTTGTCTTAATGCTCTTCCATGTGAAACGATATCTGCTCTTAATCCTTGTTGAATGATTGTTTTTGTAGCTTCTTTATGATCTGGTGATACGACAGGTGAAATTTCAATCTGATCAACCCCAAAATAATCAAGCATCCATGCTATCTGAATTCTCTGTTTATTTGTAAACGAAACTCCTGGATGCTGTTCACCTTCTCGTAGTGTTGAGTCTAACACTCGAATTTTCTTTGGAGTTTTCTCATACGCATTGTATATGTCTGCATAGTGATTCGGATCATTCATTACTAATTTCGTTGCAATTAATGATTAATATAAACATAATCGTACTATATTCGCATATATTCATTCATTTCTCATCTAATTTAGTAAAAATTTAAAAAATCGTATCGATTATCGTTTATCTGATTGTTCGTAGAATAATTACTGTGTTTGTGTCAATTACACCTGAAATCTTTCTTAGTTCATCAATTGCTGCATTAATTTCAGTTATACTTGGGGCTTTTATGATCACACTGATATCATATTGTCCTGTAATTTCATAAACTGTTTTCACAGCATTCAATTTTGTTAATCTAGATGAAACTTTTGATGTGTCTGTAGTCGAGTCAACGGATATCAATACAATTGCACTTGTAGAATTTATTTCTCCCATCTCAATTGTGAATCTTTCAATCACTTTACTATCAACCAAATTCTTTACTCTTCTACGTACTGCTGATTCTGATAATTTTAGTTTCTTTCCAATCTCGACAAATGATTCTCTTGAATCATTTCTCAAATATTCTAAAATCTTCTCATCAATTTTATCCTTGAGCATTTCTTCTCTTCTCCTCATTAGTAAATAACTCATCTAGTATTTCTAAAGATCTTTTTACATCTCCCTCTGTTATGACTAGAGGAGGAAGTAATCTTAGAATATTTCTTCCAGAATATAGTAAAAGTAATCCCTTTTCGATACCTTCCATTAGTATATCTTTCACTTCAAATTTTAATTCTACTCCTATCATCAATCCTTTACCACGAACCTCTCTAATTACTGAATGTTTTTCTTTTAATTGGTCTAATCCTTGCCTGAATAATTTTCCCATGTTTGCTGAATTTTCCACAAGTTTGTCTTGTGTTAAAGCTTGTATTGTTGCAGTTCCTGCTGCACATGATAATGGATTTCCACCAAATGTTGATGAATGTTCACCTTTTGAAATACAATCTAAAATATCTGGTTTAACTAATGTTGCACCCATTGGTACTCCTCCTGCAATTCCTTTTGCTAAACATAGTATGTCTGGCGCTGTATCCCAATGTTGATGTGCCCACATTTTTCCAGTACGTCCTAATCCTGCCTGTATCTCATCAAAAATTAATAAAATTCCTTTTTCATCACATAATTTTCTGACATCTTGCAAAAATCCATCTGGAGCAACATGAATTCCACTCTCTCCTTGAATAGGTTCTAAAATTACAAATGCAGTTTGATCATTAACTACTTGACGAAGCTTTTCAATATCTCCAAAAGGAGAAAATGATACTTTTTCCACTAGCGGTTTGAATGCCTTTCTATATTTTGGATTAAATGTAATTGAAAGTGCACCTAATGTTTTTCCATGGTACGACCCATTCATTGCAACCATCTCTGGTTTTCCTGTAAATTTACGTGCAAATTTCATCCCAGCTTCAACTGCTTCTGCACCACTATTGTTTAGATGAACTTGTGACAAATTTTTTGGTGCAACTTTGAAAAGATTTTCTAAAAACTCTTCACGAGTTTTGTTGTAAAGTGAACTATGAACTGTAATAATTTTTTCGAGTTGTGCTTTTAATGCATTGGTAACTCTTTCATTTTGATGTCCTAGTAATGCGACTCCATATCCTCCCATACAGTCAATATACTCTTTACCGTTGGTATCCCATACATGTGCACCTAAGCCTCTTTCTACTGTAACTGGAAATCTTTGGTAAAGATTTCCAAGAAATTCATCTTCACTCATTTAGTTATCACCGTACAGTTCTTATGCTCTATAGCTGCTGAAATTGGATTTTCTTTTTGGCCATTTGCAATTAATGCTTCTGTAACTCCCATTTCAAGTGCTTCTGTTGCAGCAAGAATCTTTTTTTCCATACCAAATCCAATTTTTGGCATTATTTCTTTTGCTTCTTCTAAGGATAATGTCTTAACCAATTTATCTTCCATGAGCAATCCATCTACATTTGTAATAAATAACACCTTATCAGCTTTAACATGTCCTGCTACATTAGCTGCTGCCCTGTCTCCGTCAACATTTAGAAATTCAGATTCTTCACTTATTGCGATTGGAGAAATCACTGGGGTGTAGCCTTTATCCATAATAGTTTTAATTAAATCTGAATTTACATTTGAAATTTTTCCAGTATATCCGCCATCAATGACTTGTTTTCTTCCCTTTTCATTCATAATCATTAACTTTTTCTTTCTATTGGCTTCAATTGTTTTTCCGTCCATGCCTGATAGTCCAACTGCATTGATTCCATTTTTTTGTAACATTTGAACAATTGTTTTATTTATTCTTCCTGACATTACCATTGTAAAAATCTCAGAAGTTTCTTTGTCTGTATATCGACTCTTTATTCCACTAGGTGATACAACAAATTTAGGTTCTTTGCCCAATTGTTCTGTAACTTTTGTTACCTCTTTACCTCCACCATGTACTAGTATTACTCCCTCTTGGTCTACAACTTTTTTGATATCATTTATTGTTGATGGATGTAGATTATCTACTACACTCCCACCAATCTTTATTGTAATCATCTATTATACTGGTGTTAGTGGGGAATACATAATTCCTTCGAACTCATCAAATCCTGCCATAACATTCATGTTTTGAACTGCAGAACCTGCTGCACCTTTCATCAAGTTATCTGATGCCGATAGAGCAACTAATCTATTGTTGTCTCTGTCTAGATCAAATCCGATATCGCAGAAATTTGAACCAACTAAGAATTTTGGATCTGGGAATTTATGTAAACCATCTTTATCTCTAATCAATCTGATAAATCGTTCTTCACTATATTCTGCTCTGTATATTTTCCAAAGATCTTTTTCATCAATATCTTTTTTTAGGAATGTATGGTTTGTACACAAAATACCTCGAACAACGTCTACTGCGTGTGGACTCATTGATACTTTGATTTTTCTACCTGCAGTTTGACTTAATTCTTGTTCAATTTCTCCAGTATGTCTGTGCTTTGCTGGTTTGTATGGTCTAATTACTCCTGCACGCATTGCATGTGCTGTTCCTGCACCTGCACCTGCACC
>JABHJJ010000095.1 GCA_018691945.1 Candidatus Nitrosopelagicus sp.
CATCGGGAAATGTCTTCTCAGTCCAATACTCCAACATCTCACAGTCGTGAGGTATTGTTGTATTTTTCAATGTTAGATTTAGGAACTAATTTGATATAACATTGTGGTTTTCATATGGTCTCTAAGTTATCTTACATTGTATTACCCTTTTCAAAAATAAAAAATTTCAAATACTAATATTATATTCAAATTACATTGTCTGCAGTTTCTTTATCAGTAAATGAAATTAGGAATAGGGCATCAAAATTTGCAAATGAGTGGAAAGATGCACATTATGAGAGAGGTGAAACTCAGTCTTTTTACAATGAATTTTTTGCAATATTTGGAATCAAACGACGTAGTGTTGCAGTATATGAAGAACAAGTATCAAAATTAAATGGTAATACTGGATTCATAGATTTATTCTGGCCAGAAGTTTTGTTGATTGAACAAAAGAGTAAGGGACGTGATCTCAAAAAAGCAATGGAACAAGCAGATGGATACTTTCTCCAACTGGAAGAAAAATTACGTCCTCGACATATTCTAGCATGTGATTTTCAGACTTGGCATCTTGTTGATAGAGATGAAAGTATTGAATATGATTTCAAATTATCAGAATTACCTGAGAAAATAGAATGTTTTAATTTCATGAGAGGATTAGACCAAGAAAAAATGCATGATGAAGATCCTGTTAACATAAAGGCATCTGAATTAATGGGGAAAATTTATGACAATTTAAAAAAATCTGGATATCCAAAACATGAAATGGAATTTTTGCTAACTCGATTAACGTATTGTTTGTTTGCAGATGATACTGGAATATTTGAACCCCATATTTTGTACAAGTATATTAAAAATAGAACATCTGAAGATGGTACTGATTTTGGTGGAAAATTAATTCAATTGTTTCAAGTGTTAAACAAACCTGAAGATTCACGTCAAACTAACTTAGATGAAGATTTGGCACAATTTCCATATATTAATGGAAGTTTGTTCAAAGATGTGATTTCTATTCCTGCTTTTGATTCAAAAATGCGTAATTTGCTAATTGAGGCATCTGATTTTGATTGGTCTGAAATATCTCCTGCTATTTTTGGAAGTTTATTCCAAAGTGTGATGAATCCTGAAGAAAGACGTGATAGCGGTAGCCATTACACCAACGAGGAAAATATTGTAAAAGTCATACGCCCCTTATTTCTAGATGATTTAACAAAAGAATTTGAGACCATAAAGAATAGAAAAGATAATCATAGGCTAGGAGAGCTAAAAAGATTTCAAACCAAATTATCAAACCTTAAATTTTTAGATCCAGCTTGTGGTGCGGGTAATTTTCTAATCATTGCGTACAGAGAAATTCGTAGATTGGAATTAAAGGTAATTGAAGAGATTCATGATAAAAAAGTTCAACTGTTAGATGTATCAATATTATCCAAAGTCGATGTTGATCAGTTTTATGGAATTGAAATTAATGAGTTTTCTGCACGAATAGCTGAAACAGCACTTTGGATGATGGATCATCTCATGAATAATGAATTAAGTACTGAATACGGTTTGGCATATACCAGAATACCACTAAATAATCATCCAAATATTGTAAATGCAGATGCACTAGAAGTTGATTGGAATGAAATAATTTCATCAGATGAATGTACATACATTTTAGGTAATCCTCCATTCATTGGAACACAATACCAATCTCCCAAACAAAGTAATCAAATTAAGAAATTATTGGATAAAGATGATGCTGGAGGATTGTTAGATTATGTCTGTGGTTGGTTTTTGAAAGCAGGTCTATATGTAAATAAAAAAACATCAATTGGTTTTGTTGCAACAAATAGTACAACTCAAGGTCAACAAATATCCCAATTATGGCATCTGTTATTAGATAAATATAATTTAAAATTAAATTTTGCATACCAACAATTCAAATGGACTTCTGAAGCTAGAGGTAAAGCTGGTGTAACTGTTGTTATACTTGGACTTTCTAAAAACAATAAAGCAGAAAAAAGACTATTCACTTATTCTAACGAAGAAATTTTAGAAGAAAATCCCACATACATTAGTCCTTATCTAATTGGAAGCAACAAACTTCTTCCTATTGTTAAAAAATCATCTAAACCACTAAACGGTTTACCAAAATTAGTTACAGGAACTATGCCCATTGATGATAATAACTATGTATTTACAGATATTGAAAAAAAGGAATTTCTTGAAAAAGAACCTGAATCTAAATTTCTTTTTAGACCCTATCTTGGTTCTGACCAATTTTTGCACAGCAAAAAACGATGGATTTTAAATGTACATGATGTTGAACCTAAAAAATTAATGAATTTACCTGAAACAAAGAAACGTATAGAATTGGTAAAATCATTTCGATTAAAAAGTAAACGTGTTAAAACAAAAAAAATGGCGGAAACTCCTACGGATTATGACATCACACAAATTCCTACGGATGCCTTTTTAGTAATTCCTGAACATTCATCTGAAAATAGAGATTACATACCAATTGGATATGTTAACCCTCCCACAATACCAAGTAACAAAGTAAAAATTATTCCATATTCAAAATTAGAGTTATTTGGATTGTTAACTTCAAAAATGCATAATGTTTGGAATAATTTTATTGGTGGAAAATTAGAAAAGAGGAATATTTATTCAATAGGAATGGTGTATAATACATTTCCAATTCCCGAAAAAGATTATAGTGATCTAAAACCATTTGCACAAAAAATTCTTGATGTTAGAGAACATTATGCCGATTCAACTTTACATGTTCTATATGGTCTACAAACAATGCCATCTGATTTGAAAAAGGCTCACCTCAGTTTAGACCGTGCAGTGGAAAAATTGTACCGTTCAAAACCATTTGAATCAGATCAAGAAAGAATAGAGTTTCTATTATCAAAGTACGGGGAAATGATTGAAGGAAAATGAAATTTGATTCTGAAAAACTAGCAGCAATTGAACATACAGGCTCTCCTCTACTAGTCACAGCAGGGCCTGGAAGCGGAAAAACACGTGTAATTACTGAAAGAATCAAGTTTTTGCTAAAAACGGGACTAAAACCATCAGAAATTCTATGTCTGACATTTTCAGAAAAAGCAGCAAACGAACTCAAAGA
>JABHJJ010000096.1 GCA_018691945.1 Candidatus Nitrosopelagicus sp.
AGATCCTCATTTAATGTTTGAATAGCACCTTGATGAGTAATTTCCTTACTAGCATTAATTGATAAAATTCCATCATTATCTATTACTAAGTTCTGGTCAGGTAGTTTTTCAGCAATAGCAGAGACCACATCATTTTGAATTCCATCTTTAAGACGATTAATTATTCTAAAGTTTGAACGTTTACCAGCAGACCAAGATGGATCAACATCAACTTTCTTTTTTTGTGATGTAGAATCTTGACTAATATTTTCAAAGTGAGAAATTAGATCAGATAATGCGTTTGAGTGTGTATTAAAAATTAAATCTTCTACAAGTTTTCTTTCTTTTTCATCAATTTCAGTATAAGGTGTTATTTCTCGTGCATTAACAATAGCACTATCAAGACCAGCTTGAACTGCATGATATAGGAATACAGAGTTCAGAACACGTCGTGTTTGTGGAGTCAACCCAAAACTAATGTTACTCAAACCCAGAGTGGTAAATGAATTTGGGAATCTTTCTTTAACAAGTTTAATTCCTTCCAAAGTATTTTTTCCAGCATCAAGAAATTCATCCTCACCAGTTGCAAGTGTGAAAGTTAAGACATCAAAGATGAACTGATCTGCGCGTAGACCATATTTTTTTCCAGATTTGTATAATAATTCTGCAGTTTCAACTTTTTGAGTTGGAGTTTTTGCCATTCCTTCAGGACCAATACATAATGCAATAGCAGGAACCCCATATTTTGCCATTAATGGTGCTAATGCTTTGAATCGACTCCCATCACCTTCTAAATTAATTGAATTGATAATTGGCTTTCCAGGAATTTGTTCAATTGCAGATTCAATTACTTCAGGATCTGTTGAATCAATTACAAGAGGAGCATCTATCTCCAGACTCAAACTTTTTACTAGTTTGAGTATGAACTCCTTTTCGTCTGCACGCTCAGTTGTCGCCACACAAACATCAATACAATGAGCACCATCTTCAACTTGATTTCTTGCAAGATCAACTAACCCATCAAAGTCATCATTTAGAACAAGCTGTTTTGCTTTTTTTGAACCCTGAGTGTTTAATCTCTCTCCAATTATCAGAGGCCCCACTTCTTGTTTTAGATCAACCGATTTTATCGATGAGCTTACTCTAGGCTTTAACATGTATATTTTTAAATGAAATTTTGTAAATACTTATCTCATCAATCTTTCTTTTGTTGGTCAATAGTTTTTCTTAATTGTGCAATGTGCTCAGGATTTGTTCCACAGCAACCGCCAATTATGTTGATTTGTGGATATTCTTCAATGAATGAATTAAGTGTGGATGCCATTTTTTCAGGTGACATTTTGTATACTGCTTGACCACCGACATTTTCTGGCATTCCTGCATTTGGAACTATCAGTAACGGTTTGTGTTTTTGATCATTTAGCCATTGTATACTTGGTTCCATTTCAATTGGACCCGTAGAACAGTTGAGACCAAAAATGTCAATTCCCATGTCAGAGACGGTGGTATATGCAGATTGGACATTTGTTCCAAGAAGCATCTTTCCATATTGATCCAAAGTAACATTCGAAATTAATGTCACTTTTTTTCCAGTTTTTTCCATTGCTATATGACATGCCTCAACTGCCAATTTTACTTCAAGTATATCCTGACTAGTTTCAATTAGTAATGCATCTACAGTTCCTTTGATTAATCCCTCAGCTTGTAATTCAAAAGCTTCTCTTATTTCAGATAAAGGAATCTGACCAAGATCAGCATCATTAGAACTAGGAAGATAACCAGTAGGACCCATAGAACCTACAACAAATCTTTTCCTATCAGTAAACTCATCACAAACACTTCTTGCAAGTTCTGCATTTTTTTGATTTAGTTCAACAGTTTGTGAACCAAAACCATATTCATCAAGTTTAATTTTATTTGAACCAAAGGTATTAGTTTCAATACAATCTGCACCAGCAAGTAAATATTTTCTATGAATTTCCTTGATCCAATCAGGTTTAGTTATAGACAATCCATCGTTAAATCCATCTTTGCCATCTGGGAAATCTTCAGATTTTGGATCATATCTTTGAATTTCTGTTCCCATTGCTCCATCAAAAAGGAGGATTCTATGTTCCAATGCGTCGGCAAATGTTTCTTCGCTCAATTTTGTAATCGTGTTAAGAAATCTAACGCTCCTTTAAAATCATTTGGGGATGTTAGTAAAACATCACCAGTAATACTCTCAATTTCAAGAACAAAAGATGAGAAATCATTTTTATAATTTGACCAATCAAGTTTAAGAAATTCTGCAGAACGTGAATTTTTTGTGGAAGGGAATAGTAGACATGGAATAATTTTAAAGTTTTTTGGATTTAGATAGTCATTAATTCTTTTGACTTGAGACACATCATGTATTACCTGTGTTACAAAACCATTTGGAGTAGAGTTTACTTTCTTAGAGATTTTTTCAAAGTTAGGTTTACTCGGTAGGGAAAGATAGAAAGTAATCTTTTTATCAAAACCATCTTTGATCAAAGAACTAACTGCAAAACTTGGAATAACTCCAGATTTGTAATCATTGTCAGGTGAAGGATCACCCATTAAGACTAGAATTCCATCTAGATTTGCATGAATAGCGGCATCAACAAAATCAGTTATTTGTGGAATTGTTTTATCAATTACTCGTAAACTAATTGTTACGTTAAGTTTTGGATATTTTTGTTTAATCTCTGCACCAATGATTAATGGAGAAATTCGTTCAATTCCTAACACTGAATCAGTAACATGAATTCCATCACAAAAGTTACTAATTTGTTCAATTCTAGTGTCTAACAACTCTATTCGTGAGGGAGGATCCGATGTTTTTGGCGGATTAATTTCATATCTAATTGTCATATGTGAGATGACTATACACTTGATTAAAACTTCTCTATGTTTAGTAATTTACTGATTAGGTTTTTATCTAAATTTAGAATATGTGGATTATGAAAGAATTAGTAATTACCATAATTGCATTGGGAGTTTTTTCAATGTTTTATCCAGTAATAGCAGATGCGGGGATGTATGGAGAAGTATACATTCCAGAACATGAATTAATTGGATTTTTTGATGAGAATGGAACATACACAATTTTTGCTGGAATTAAAAATAAAGAGTATTTTCCAATAGTACCAACAGTAAAAATTTCAGTTCAGGATTCAAATGAACTAATTGTAAAAGAATACAAACTTGCAGCAATCATGCCAGAAAATATGCTACCAATGAAAGTTCAGATTCCAGAAGTAAAAAGTGAAAATCCAATTTTACTTGAACCATCCATAACATATGAGAAAACTGTTGAATCATTTACAGGCGGATACATAATTTATGATGATAGTTTACAAATTTTAGATAATGGAAGTTTAATTGGAAAAATCAGAAATGGAGGAGAAGATATTTTTGAAAAATTTAGAATTTATGCATTAATCAAAGATAAAGATGATGTCATAATCGACATTGCATCATCAGATATCTATGAAAGTATGAAGCCCGGAGAAGTTTTTGATTTTAAATTGATGCCATCTCCCAATATTGCACATAATGTAGATTACTATAGTTGTTTTTCATTTGGAGATGATGCAATAATGCCTCTTACAGTAAAACAAAATGATGACACGTTCACTTTCAGATATACTGCAAATGCATGGTTCACTGATGCAGAATTTTCAGATGATGGAAGTGAATTAAGCATGTATTCATTAAATGGATTTCCACTTCCTGTTGTAGGAAGTTTTGAATTTCCTACAAATTCAATCGATGAAAAATATGATGTCACATTAAATGGAGAAAAAATGGTAAAAGGAGCTAGTTCAAAAGATCCTAAAGTTAAGTTTACAGAATCTGTTGAAACATTACAAAGTATAGATGAGATGGGAAACTGGCACCTCTATTTTGAAGTGCCAGAAGCATTTCAAGGAAATGTGAAAATTTCAGGTTTTAAGGAAAATGATGGAACAGCAACTGTACCTGACGAGATTGATTTAACGAATTTAATTTATTATGAGATTGAAGGAGGAGAGCTGATAGATATCATAGCAAAACCAAAGAAAGCATCACTAATTTTGAATATCAACTCGTTTGAAGATGGGAAATTACTGTTAAAAATTAATGATTTTCTTGTTAGACCATTTGATAATGGAGAATTCATAGCTCAGATTCATTCAGAACCAGGATTGTTTAATCAAGAAACAGAAACAGTCTACATAACAGACGAGTTTGGTTTTGATAAGGGGTTGACAATAACAATCCCATTTAAGAAGGGGGCGGAAAAAATAGAGATTTTTGGTAGTTATGTTGTACCAGAATTTGGTCAAATGGCCATAATGGTACTAGCAGGTACAATTATTGTAATTGTAATTATTTCAAAAAAGACAAACTCATTTAGTAATTTGTTTTATACAAAAATGTGAATTTAGAACAGATTAAAAATTCTCTAACATCAGAGATTAGCCCAATTTTATCTAAAAATGAGAAAACAAAATTATCTTCAGTCTTAATAATAATTTTTGAGAGTTCTCCAAAAATTTTGATGATAAAAAAACCAATTACAATGAATTATCATGGTGGAGAAATTGCGTTTCCAGGTGGTAAAATTTCTAAGGAAGATGACGACCTATTAGACACTGCAATTAGAGAAACAAAAGAAGAGACAGGAATTACTATAGCTAGAAAACAGATCATTGGTCAATTAAAACCAGTTACAACATTGAATTCGGGATTTACAATTTTACCATTTATTTGCATAATAGATGAAATCAATGAGTTAACACCAAATTCAGAAGTTGAAGAATTTCTAAAGATTCCTTTAGTTTCATTCTTACAAACTCTAACAAATGATTCAGATCCTGAACATAACTCAATTCATGAGATGTACGTTCTCACTTTTGAGAATAATATAATTTGGGGAGCATCAGCTAGAATGCTCAAGCAGATTACAGACAAGATAACAAATCATGAGTGATTTGACTGCCTGCTTCAAATTAGGTAATGAAATAAAGAAAATGTGTTAAAGAAAGATAATCTAAATAATTTAGTAAGAGGAACAACATTTTTCCAACATTCTGGAATAGCAATTACTTTTGTATTTATGCCAATCATTGCAAGCGGAGTTGCAGAGTCTGTTTTTGAGATTGGCATAATTGTTGCAGCATTTGCATTTGCACAAATTTTAACTGAAACATATTTTGGGCGTATGTCAGATAGAAAAGCAAAAAGATTACTTTTCATAAGAGTAGGTTTCGTTTTATGCGCACTAACGTTTGGTTTACACTATTTTGCAGACAATACAACATATCTACTGATAGCAAGAATAGGTGCAGGGATATCATCAGGCATTATGATCCCACCAATGTTAGCATATGCATATGAGGCTGGAAAAGGTAAATCAAAAGTAGCATCTCTCATATCATTTCATGCTTTAGGATGGCTTGCAGGTATAGTTGCAGCAGGGTTTGCAAATGATGAAAGATTAATTTTTGTAATTAGTAGTGGATTTTTCATCATAGGTTTCTTAATTTCTTTGAAATTACCAAAATTACAAACAGAAAAAATTATCGGTAAAGGAATTATTAAGAAAATAATTGTAAAAAACAAGTTTCTGTTTTCATCATTATTAATTCGGCATGTAGGAGCGGCTGCAGCATGGACAATATTACCAATTATGTTGATGGAATATTTTGGAGCAGAATTATATCAAGTCTCAATCGTATATGTAGCAAATACACTAACAGCATTTCTTGTAATGAATTTAATGTCAAAAAGAATTCAAATACAAAATATCACAAAATACAAAATCGGAATTGGTATGACAGTCATAGTATTTGTGGGATTAGCATTAATTACAGACTGGTGGATGGCATGGCCATTTATGGCAATAGTAGGATGCTCATGGGCATTTTTGTTCATTGGAGGAAACTTCCATTTGATGGAAAACAATCCAAGATCAACATCAACAGCAATCTTTAGTTCTACACTTGCATTTTCTACAGTTATCGGACCAGTGATAGCAGGTGCTATTGCATATTATACAGACTATACAATGGTGATGTATTTTTCAATTATAGTCACACTATTTGCATTTATAATTTCAAGTAAGATGAAATCAGAGAAACCTAACGAAGTCCCCATTTAGTCATAACTTTATCTTCTAATTTTTTGAAGATAAAACCATCAATTAAGATTCCAATTCCCATTATAACAAGCATCATTGCAATCACTTGTGATACATCATTTAGTTGTCTTCCAACATTTAGCAAGAATCCCAAACCTAAAAATGAAAAAAGAAGTTCAGCCCCAATTACACCTCTCCATGCAAATGCCCAACCCTGCTTGAATCCAGTAATCATGTATGGAAATGCAGCAGGTATTAGAATTGTTGTAACTAATTGACTACCTTTAGCACCCATATTTCTTGCAGCCTCGATGAATGATGGATCAATATTTTTTACTCCAGTGTACGTGTTAATTGTGACTGCAAAGATTGCACCAATTGCAGTAACAAAGATTATTCCATAATCAGACAAACCAAACCACAAGATTGCAAGAGGAACCCATGCCACTGAAGGAATAGATTGTAATCCTAGTACAAGTGAGCCAATTGTTTGATTAACAGTTTCAACACGAGCCATGAAAATTCCAAGTAACATTCCACCACTGATTGCAATTGCCAATCCAATTACCAAACGCCACATGCTAGTTGCAATTCCATAAAATAAACTTCCATCAGATATTCCATATAGTAGATCTTCTCCAACATCTATAGGAGAAGGAAATATGTTATCAGGCCAAATTTCTGCAGAGTCAATTCCTTGCCAAACTACAACAATTAGCACATAAAATGCGATTTTTTTACCTAAGAGATTTGGTTTCATCAAATAATCACCTTTACTTTGGCCCCTGATGTCTTAATGCAGCAAGAATCTCTTTTTCAAATTGCGACAGATTTTCATCTTCCGCAACACGAGGTCGTTTGTAATCAATGTCAAGTGATTTTTTTACAACAGATGGTCTATGACTAAATACTGCAACACGCGAACCAAGCACAGCCGCCTCAGGTACATTATGTGTTACAAATATTATGGTCTTTTTTGTTTTCTGCCAAATCATTTGCATTTCAACTAATAGTAAATCTCGAGTCTGAGAATCAAGTGCAGCAAATGGCTCATCCATTAGTAATACATCAGGATCCATAACTAATGCACGTGCAATAGCGACACGTTGTTTCATTCCTGTAGAAAGTTGATACGTGTATGAATTTGCAAATTGAGATAATTGCATCATGTCAAGATATCTTTTGGATATATCATGACGCTCATTCTCAGGTATGCCTGCAACTTTTAAACCATATTCAACATTATCTTCTACAGTTAACCATGGAAATAATGCACCTTCTTGGAATACCATTATTCTGTCGGGTCCAGTGTTAACAAGTTTTTTTCCATCAAGTAATATTTCTCCTTCATCTGGTTTTTCCAATCCTGCCAAAATTCTAAGAAATGTTGATTTTCCACATCCAGATGGGCCAACGATACAAACAAACTCCCCATCATTAACAGTTAGATTTACGCCACCAATTGCTTTGAGAGGTTTACCATCATGCTGAAAATATTTTACAATATTTTTTGCTTCTATTTTACCCATCGTGATTTTCCTCATTTGATGTCACTGATATATTTTCATGATAGAAGATTCCATCAAGGGTATAACCATCACGTCCAAGATATCCAAGTACATCAGCACGTTCAGCAAATGTGTACACCGAATTTTCTAATAGTTCAGATGTAATTATTATGTTCGAGAATGATTTTTCCACAATATTTTCAGGTAACGTTCGTCCCATATAGCTTTTCAAAAATTCGTTGTAAAGTTTTTTGGACTCATCAGGATGATCATTTATCCATTGGACAGTTTTTTCATTTGCGTTTATCCATTTTTTAATTATTTCAGGATTTTTTTCAATGTAATCTGATCTTCCGATTAGCAATACAGATGAAAATTGATTGTCTGGCCAGAATTGATTTTCATCAAATAAACGAACTCCATCCAATTCCTCAACTAACATAGTTGCCCAAGGTTCAGGAACCCATGCACCATCAATGTCACCCTTTGCAAAAAGTGTGTAAATGTCAGGATTTGCAATATTCAAGACAAATACATCACCTCCCTTTTCAGCAGGAATTAAACCATTTTCTGCAAGATAATGGCGAAGGGACACATCTTGTGTGTTACTAATTTGAGGAGCTGCAACTCTCTTTCCAGAATAATTTTCAATTGATTCCAGTCCAGAGTTTTTTTGTATTACAAAACTTGCCCCACCATTTGCTGCACCTGCAAGAATTTTCAAGTCATTACCATCAGACTTCAAAAAACCATTGATTACAGGACCAGGTCCAACATATGCAATGTCAACAGAATTTGAAAAAATTGATTCAATTACTTGAGGACCACTATCAAATATTTTGATTTCTATGTCTAAGTCATCATGTAAATTATCTGCAAAAGTTTGAGTTTCCATTCCTACAATTGGAACTGCATGAACAATACTTGGGAAAAAGGCTACACGTATTTTGTTTTGAGAGTCATCAGTAGAATCTTGAGTCAGGCCTATGAGAGCGATAATTCCAACAATCGCAATTACAATACCAACCAAATATGGGATTTTCATAAAACAGCGTTATACCTGAAAGTTAAATAGCCATCGAATTTTAGCTATAGCTATTCATTTTCTAAATAGAATCTTGAGCCCAAAAAAGTTTATCATAAAAGATAAATGCCCACATACATTCAAACAGTTGCATTATGAAACAAAAATCAATACTTGCATTTTCAGGAGGACTGGATACATCAGTAGTTGTAAAATATATGCAAGACATGCACAACATGGATGTAATTACAGTAACAGTTGACGTAGGTCAAGGAGATGATAATAATAAAATTGCAAGGAAAGCAAAAAAACTTGGAGTTAAGAAACATTACAATATCGATGCAAAAAAAGAATTTGTTACAGATTATATCTTTCCGGCAATTAAGGCTAATGCATTATATCAAAAGAAATATTGCCTTGCAACTGCACTAGCAAGACCATTGATTGCACATAAAGTACTCGATGTTGCAAAAAAAGAAAAAGTTTCATCATTAGCACATGGTTGTTCAGGTAAAGGAAATGATCAAGTACGTTTTGATAATACGTTAAGGGCAGGATCTAATCTTCCAATCATTGCACCAATTCGTGATATGAACCTAGACCGCGAGACAGAATTAAAGTTTGCAAAAAAACATGGAATTGAGATAGATGATGTTGCAAAAAAATTTAGTATTGATCAAAATTTATGGGGAAGAGCAATTGAAGGTGGAGTTTTAGAAAATCCATTCAATGAACCACCGGATGATGCATTTATTTGGATTAAAACAAAGAATTTACCTGATAAGCCTACCTATTTGAAGATCAAATTTAGTAAAGGAATTCCAATTGAAGTAGATGGTAAGAAATTACCCCCAGTGAAATTAGTGGAATATATCAATAAAAAAGCAGGTTCCAACGGAGTAGGGATAGTTGATCATATTGAAGATAGAGTGGTTGGAATAAAATCTCGAGAAGTCTATGAAACACCAGCTGCAATTTGTCTAATTGAAGCACATTCAGATCTTGAAAAAATGGTACATACAAAACATGAAACAAAATTCAAGACATTAGTTGATGATGAATGGGCATGGTTAGTTTATTCAGGTTTATGGGATGACCCATTGAGAAAAGAATTGGATGAGTTCATAGAACAGGCTCAAAAACGTGTGACAGGAACTGTAAAACTAAAACTACACAAAGGAAATGTCAGAGTAGTTGGAAGGGAATCAAAATATTCCCTGTATAGTCACGATATAGCCACTTACGGAAAAAATTCTACATTTGATCAGAAATTAGCAAAAGGATTCGTCGAATTGTGGGGAATGCAGTCAACAGAAGCTAATAAATTCTAGAGATTGGTGCAAAAAAAAATATGAATTGTCCAGAATGTGATGCAAATATGAATATCCCAGAGGATGCCGCTGTAGGTGAAATTGTTTCTTGTGGAGATTGTGGTGCAGACTATGAAATCTCAAAGAAAGAAGATTCCAATATTGAATTGAAAGAAGCAGAAACAGTAGGCGAAGACTGGGGAGAGTAATTGCAGAAAATTTGCATAGTATTTGATAGATTAAGAACTGAGGAAAAACTACTGCAAAAAAATGCAGAAGAACTTGGTTATGAAACCTCTATGATCGATGCAAAGATTACTAGTTTTAACACAGACAGTAAACCTGAAAGCTATCAATTTGGAGATGTAGTCTTAGAACGTTGTGTAAGTTATTACCGTGGATTACATTTCACAGCATGTTTAGAATTCATGGACATACCAGTGATTAACAAATTTGATGTTGCAAACACCTGTGGAAATAAAATGATAACATCAATGTTGTTAAAGAAAAATAACATTCCTACTCCAAAGACATACTTTTCTTTTTCAGCAGAAGCAGCATTAGAAAATTTTGAAAACGTTGGATATCCACTAGTCATAAAACCAATAATTGGAAGTTGGGGAAGAAGTGTCATGCCAGTTAAAGATAAAGATACAGCAGAAGCTGTAATTGAAAACAGACAAGTGACAGATGGACCACAGGATAGAATTTATTATTTACAAGAGATGATTGATCGTCCACCACGAGATATTCGAGTTATCACTGTTGGTGATCAAGCCATATCAGCAATGTATAGAAAATCATCTGGAGGTTTTAAAACAAATATTGCGCTAGGAGCAGACCCAGAACTTTGTGAAATTACAAAAGAAATTGAAGATTTGTGTGAAAAAACATCAAAAGCAGTAGGTGGAGGAATTCTAGGAATTGACTTGATGGAAGACAAAAAAAGAGGCTTAGTTGTACACGAGGTAAATAATACGGTGGAGTTTAAGGGATTGGTAAAAGTCTCAAAGAAAAACATTCCAAAAGAGATGATCGACTATGCAGTTCGAAATATCAAGTAATAATGGCAATTACTGTTAAATTATGCTTTTTTAGGAATAGATTATGAAAGTAGGGATTGTTGGAGCCTCAGGATATGTTGGAGGAGAAGTTCTTAGATTACTTCTAAGCCATCCTAAAGTTGAAGTTTCAATGGTAACATCAAGACAACATGTAGGAAAATTTCTACATAAAGCTCAACCTAGTCTTAGAGGATTTACTGATTTAAAATTTTCAGAATTAGACTATGAAAAAATGAGTGATGCATGTGATATAGTTTTCACCGCAGTCCCACATGGTACCGCAACTGAAATCGTAAAAGCATTGTATGACAGAGGAATGAAAATTATAGATTTGAGTGCAGATTATCGTTTGCATAACCCAGAAGACTATGGAAAATGGTATGGATGGGAACACCCACATCCAGATTATTTAGAAAAATCAGTATTTGGAGTACCTGAATTGCATAGAGAAGAAATTAAAAAATCACAGTTAGTTTCATGTCCAGGATGTATGGCAGTAACTTCTATGCTTGCATTAAATCCACTAATCAAAAATAATTTAATTGATGAAGAGCACATTGTTGTTGATTCAAAAATTGGGTCTTCAGGTGCAGGTGCAGGTGCAGGAACAGCACATGCAATGCGTGCAGGAGTTATCAGACCATACAAACCAGCAAAGCATAGACATACAGGAGAAATTGAACAGGAATTAAGTCAAACAGCAGGAAGAAAGATCAAAGTATCCATGAGTCCTCATGCAGTGGATGTAGTTCGAGGAATTTTATGTACAAACCATACATTCCTTAAAAAAGATATTGATGAAAAAGAACTCTGGAAAATATACAGAGCAGAATATAGTGAAGAACGATTTATCAGATTGATTAGAGATAAAGATGGTTTACATAAATTCC
>JABHJJ010000097.1 GCA_018691945.1 Candidatus Nitrosopelagicus sp.
AATAATTTTTTAATCTTTTTTAGAACTTTTGTCTTATGTTTACGTATGTTATTTTAATATTATATATGAAATAAAATTAAAGATAAACAATTTTGGTTACTAAAGACATGCAGAGTTACCTAAGAATGGTAAAATTGAAAAATCCAAACGAAGTTAATTCTGCAACTACAGAAAATTTTCAAGAAGAAAAGTTAGATGAACTTGATACAGATGAGATTTCAGATATCCTAGGAAATCCTTTTGATGATACATCAAAGAAATCACCTACTGATACTTTGATTACAACGGTTACAACCAAAAGAGGAAAGAAAGTGACCATGCCAAGGTCGTGGACAATAGATAGATTTGTTTCAAAGATTTTGTCACATCAAAAATATGCCAAGCTCACTTCACTAGGGTTGGTTGGAACTAGTGGTTCGGGAAAAACTGTAACATGTAAAACAATACTTCACACATTACATCAACAAGATTCTAGTTATGTGATCAAGTGGTTCTCTAGACATGATGTGTTAAACATGAAGAAAGTGCTTGAATCCATGCCAAAGAATAGAAACATTGTGATAGTTATGGACGACATAACGTATCTAACCGACCTAATGTCTAAGACCGAAAAAGCAGAAACAGGCAATCTTCTAGCGACTATGAGGCACGTTTACTTTGGCTCTGATTCGAAAGTTTTGCTTATCAATTTGAGCCACTACCAATACGGTTCAGAAAAGAAGCTTGCATTCAGAGCAACCAATTTTCAGATAAATGTTGGAATTTCTGGGAACGAAATAGCCAATATGAAAGACGTTTACGGTCGTTATACGCTCAAAAACTACGCTACAATCTTTAGACAAAGTGTCCTAAACGGGGGTTTCAAGTATCAACTTGATGGATATGCCGATAAGTCAATTTTCTATGAAATGAAGGATTTTCACCCCGTGCTATGCAATGAAATCAATTGGGGACATTTGCTTATGATTGAAGAAGTCTCTTGCAATATCTGTAATCAAGACAAATGGCACGACCAAGAAGAAAGTCCGATTGATGAACAATCATTCATTGACATGCTGAAATATCCAAAAGTGCAATTACGCAATGCTTTCAGATATTTTGCTTATCTACGTACGGGCGATTTAATGTACTTGAATCCAACTCAACGCAAATTATTCAAACATATTTCAAAAGCATACGAGCATTGCGATTTTGATTTGAAAAAGATAATTTCATTGTTAGAAGGGGATATGAAGTATAATCGTCATGTTAGGAAAAATGAAACAAAAGACGACAAACAAACAACAAAACAAATTGATAAAGTAATTGGTAAATTGGAAAAGAAAGAAGAAAAAGATTGGTTAAAGGATTACACAAAAGCAGAATTGCCAAATAAGGAAGATTGGAAATATCAAGAAGAAAAATAATTTAGTTTCATATAGTGAATGTCGAATTAAATGAGAACCGTTTGATGATAAATGTCTAAAATGTAAATCATAAGAAGTTAAATTATTGCGTTGATCGTAATTAATTTTTAAAAACATGTGTATTCAGGAACAAAAATTGTAGCGTTGTAGAAAATATTGGAACGAAAGTAGAATAATTTTCTATTGAAACTTTATAACAATAAGGATTCTGTTATTCCTATGACATACATTAGCAAAACTGTAAACTTGACACCAGAGCAAGTAGAACGCATAGCAAAAACAAGAATCTCTTATTCTGTTTACATTAGAGATTTACTTGATGAAAAATCGAGAGGTGACCAAACTTAGAATTAAGAAAAATTCTGGGTTTTGGTCATGCCAAACACAAAACCACAGATATGAGAAAAGTTGATTCATCTATGCAAAACAGCATTTATAAAATTATAATTACAAAATGCAAAATTTGCAGTTTAGAAAAGAACCAATGTCTTAATTTCTCAAGTAACAAGGAATTGAAGAAACATGTGATTCAAGCACATAGAGATTCAATCTACTATGACATAGCAATGGAGCTCATTCAATGACAAGAATCACAGATTGCCAAGATGAATCAAGCCTAGTAGGACGATTCACCTATTCCATGCTAGACATAATGTACGACATGGCAAAACGAGGTTTCACAAAAAGAGAGATTCGAAAGTTGTTAGTCCAAGATATTGATAATACATTGAATGACCAATTCATTGAAATTGAAAGGGAATTGCTCGAGGAAAGAATGCAATGAGTACGCTTGAAATCCCTTGCATATTGTGTCAAAACCAGAGAAGAAATCG
>JABHJJ010000098.1 GCA_018691945.1 Candidatus Nitrosopelagicus sp.
AAAATAATTCCTTGCAGCCCAGCCTTATCTGGTGCAATTTTCATCAAAATTTCAGAAGCAAAATCTTCTATGGATTTCTTCTGTATGCGAATTACATTTTCTTTGACCCGCTTAAGTGCATCTATCATTTGTTGACATCTTTTACTGTATGCATTAAACTTAGTCTGTTCTTTACTTGCACTTGACTGTTTTACTTTTTCAAATGCTTCATCGTATTCGGCTTGACGAGTAACAACTATACTGTTCACATTTTTTAGTTCAATTTCATTGACCCGATTCTGTTCCTTCACTGCATTTTGGTCATCTCTAGTTTGTTTTATTTCCTCTTTTAGATTTCCAGCTTGATCATCTATTGCTGAATTAATTTCTTTTATTTCTCTATTTAATTCAGCTTCTGATTGTCTATGATCTGTAAGGTCTTGTACCAATGTTGTCCATCTATTTCTTAATGAATCCACACCATATGAGAATCCTAATTCCTGCTTACATTCCTCAAAATTTTGTAATGTACTTGTCTTTGTTTTTGTTAATCTTTTCAAAGAATCTTTCTCGTTTACGCCATAGGCACCTTTACAAATACATTGTCCTTTGACTAAACATTCTTCAGCTGTTTTTGCAATGTGTCTGGGTGTCCCTTTTTGCAGTTGTTGTTTTTTATTTAATTTGTGTAAGAATTCTACGGATATCAAAATAGGTAAATATTTTCCATGAAACTCTCTTTCTATTTTTTCACCAGCAAGTATGTTCCCTTCAGCCTCACCCAAATCTTTTTTCTTTGTAGCCAAATCATCCAATTTTTCTGCAATTTTCTCTGTTTCAGCTAATTCTCGGTCATATCTTATCAACTCTCTCTCCTGATGTGCGATCTCTAACTCCAAATCTTCTTTCTTCTTTAACATGTAATCTAATTCTCTTTTTTTCTCATCTGCAACTCTTGCATCACTTTCAGTAGCACTTATCTGCCTGCCCAATTTTCTAATTTGCTTATCGTATTTTTCTTCTTTTAATACTTCCAGATCCTCTATGGCGTTTCTTATCTCTTTAATGCCTAAAAGTTTCTCAATTAAATTTTTAATCGAATCCTCTGGTGGAACTGTCGTATACTTGCTAATTTCTTCTCCATCGAAAAAATAATACTTGCTGCTTTCTTTTGGAATTATGTCTTCAATTAATTGCCTTTGTGCCTTTGTCCTTTGAAAAGGCTCAGAAGGCCATGTCTGGGTTGTCCCATTTTTAACTGCAATAAATCCATCATCACTAACACTTTTCTTCTTCAACTCTGTAATTTTGTTTGCGTATTCTTCATCAGTTATGTGTGGGTCTCTAGTGTCATCAATTTTTTTAAACTTGATCTTTCTCATGAAACTCCAATTTTCAGATTCATGATCAAAATGAACTCTAACAAATGCAACTCCGTCTGACTCTGTCATTTTTTTAGTATTTACTAAATCATGCATTTTCAATGGTTCATCCTTTTCTGCAGATACTACAGGTGAACCAAAAAATACAAAATTTAATGCTGCAAAAGTACTGGATTTCCCTGCCCCGTTTTTTCCCTTTAACAACACAATTTTATTTCCACCTTTTGGCGAAAAGTCTATTTCAGTACGCAAATAAAATGGCAAAAAATTTTCTAGTTCCATTTTTTTAAGAATCATCATTATCCTCCTTGGTAAACTCTTCTAAATCAAGATCTTTTAGAGATTTAACTATTATATCATCCAAATGTTCTTCAAGATTTCTATTGGATTCATGAAACATTTCTTTTCTTTCCATTTTAAAAATTTCTTTTAATTCATTATTTTTTAAATTAATTCCTTCTTCTTCTTCTGTAATCTTGTCCATTAACACTTTTTTCCGTTCTTCTATTTCCATTTCTTAATATCCATCACTTTTAATATATTAATTTGATCTATTACGCTGTAACACAAATTCATTTTTTATTCCCTGTCCCTCAAATTGTCTATGTTGACATTGAAATCACTGAATTTTTCTTGTAATGTATTTTCTATGTCTGTACGATTGTCTGCCGCCTCAATTAGAATATCCGTTCTTGTCATTTCTCGTGTAAGTATTGATCTAACTGTTGTTTCTTGTTCATCCATTTCTTCATCCGTTAGAATAGGCGGATATGTAATCAAATCATAAATCTGTGCAATCTTTCCTATATCGCCTAATCTTAACACTCTGCCTCTTCTTTGAATATACTCTCTTTCGGTACCGCTACTTGATACTAAAATACATGTCGTGCATCCTGATATGTCCACTCCTTCATCTAAACATCCTATGCCAACTAGAATGTCGGAATCCCCCTGCTCAAATTGTTTTATGTGCTCTTTTAATTGATTGTCACTTAATTCAGATCCACTGTGATAAATTCTGTAACTTTTTGCATATTCATCTAAGATTTGTGAGCATCCTTCTAACTGTTCTTTATCTGTACAAAAAACAATTGTCTTCTCATTTATGGAAATTCTCTTAATGATTTCCCTAAATGCTGCAAATTTATTTTCTGCGGATTTGATAATATTTGCACGGACTTGTAATTCTCTTTTCCTTTTTTCTTCATACATTGAGGCGTTGGAAAATTCTTGTTTTGCTCTGTATTGTGCTATCATTGCACTATACTTTCCAATTGTTCTGGTATGATCATGATATGATGAATATTCTTCTTGAGTTAACTCTACATCCTCATGATGTACTTCATAGTGACATAATTTTTCATCATCAATGGCCTGTTGAATTGAATATTCAAATACAACGCCACCAAAGAACTGTTCTATTCTTTCAGTTCCTTCTTCGTCAAACTTTCTAATGTGGGTTGCACTTAATCCCATTCGTCGTTGAGAAGGTATATTCATTATCTTTAATCCTGATGGAGAACCCATGTTGTGAACTTCATCTACTACTAATTGCACATGTGATGGGTCAACACTGCTCAATATTTGGATAAATTTGTCCATTGATGCAGTTGCTTGTGTTGCAACAATGTATGTACGATGAATTTGTTTAGTCTTTTTAG
>JABHJJ010000099.1 GCA_018691945.1 Candidatus Nitrosopelagicus sp.
CTTAATTAAAAAATAATGGTCCCCACTGAAGGATTTGAGCCTTCGACAACCCGATTTCTGTATGCCTAGTAGACTACTGTTATTCAGCCCTAAGCCGACAACTACAGTCGGAAGCTCTACCAGGCTGAGCTAAGTGGGGACTTATTTTTCAATATTTTTTTGATTTATTAATTATTAGTTTTGTCCAATTTTGAACAAATTTAATTACTTTCCCCATTTCTGACATTCATGAGTGGTAAATCTAAAATCCTCGGTGGATATGTCTGCGCACCGTATCTCCACGATCATGATTCTATAGAACTCAAAGATCACTGGGTCACATCTAAAAATATTGAATCTCTCTATTTTGTTACTGCTACCTTCTCTGATGATAGTAAACCATACTTTTTGACTTCATCAAACCACTATATCTTAGCCAAATTCAAAGACCCTGAAAAAGTTATAAAAGAAATTCTTGCCCATCCAACTGGAAAACCATCATTTCTCTTTAAAATCGCAAATTCAATTTTTGATAGACCACTAACTGAAAAAACAAATTTTGTTTCAATATACTATCTTGAATATGGTGATTCACAATCTGATTTACGAGATGTATCTACTCATATTGCTGGAAGAGAAAAAGTGTATAGAGCTGGATTTGGAAATATGACTTTATTATCCAAAGAATCTCCAAAGTTTGCATTTCCATACAGCGATCATATCATAATGTTAGAAATTTCAAGTGATAAGAGTCATCAAAGTGATAACAAATACTGTGAACAAACTCGTCGTGATATTTGTAGAAAAGGAATCATTATGAATAATCTTGTCAGTCTCTCAATTCTTGAAACAATGAAATAAGAAAAGGTAAATACCCCTCAAAAAATTATTTTGTTATGAGTAAACCATCTGATTTGGGTTCATTAAAAATTGGCTCTTACATTCTTTTACCAGTAGGTGATCAACCAACAGGAGAACCTTGTAGAATATCTGAATACGATACAAGTAAACCTGGAAAACACGGTGCAGCAAAAGCACGAATCGTTGGAGTAGGTGTCTTTGATGGTGCAAAACGTCCACATGTAGGACCTGTAAGTATGCAAATTCATGTACCATTAATCGATAAGAGAGTCGGTCAAATCATTTCAATTACTGGTTCAGAAATTCAAGTTATGGATGGAGAAACATTTGAAACTGTTGACATACAAATGGTTGACGAAGAAATTGACGGAAAACTAGAACAAGGGCAAGATATTGAATATTGGAATGTTATGGGAAGAACTAAAATCATGCGAATTAAAACATCCTAAATTGGATGCTAATGATGATTGGAAAAGCCATCTGATTTTTGATGAAGATTATGAGTTTTGAGGCATCCTGTTTTTTATTTTAAAATGAAACTCGCAGCATTATTTTCTGGTGGAAAAGATAGCACGTATGCAATCTATCTTGCAAAAAAGTTAGGACATTCAGTTGATGTGTTATTAACATTATACCCTCATTCTAGTGAAAGTCACCTGCTTCATTATCCAAATATAGAATTCACTCAATTACAAGCTGAATCCATGAAAACCCCACAATTAATAGAAGAAATTCCCTCTGATGATTCTGAAAATGAATCTAAAAAATTAAATAATCTAATTTCTCTTGCAAAAGAAAAATACTCTATTGATGGAATTGTCCATGGTGGAATTCTTAGTGAATATCAAAAAAATAATTTTTCTTTAATTTGTGAAAAAAATCATTTAGAAATAATTTCTCCTTTATGGAATAAAGAACCTGAATCTTATATGAAAGAATTATTAAATGAAAACTTTGAATATATTATCTCTACTGTAAGTTCTGATGGTTTGAATGACTCATGGCTAGGGCAAATAATTGATAAGAACGGATTAGATAAACTTCAAAAATTACAAAAAAAATTTAGGTTCAATCTAAATTTTGAAGGCGGTGAGGCTGAAACATTTGTAACTAATTGCCCTTTATTTGAAAAACGTCTGTTAATTCAAGATTCAATCACTGAATGGGATGGTTACAGGGGAAGATTTGAAATATTGGAGGTTAAATTAAAAGATAATGCTTGACAATCTAAAAGATGGACTAAGATCTGCGATAAAAAAAATTGTTAGTTCTTCTGGTATTGATGAAGAGTTAATCAAAGAATTAGCAAAAGATGTTCAACGTTCATTGTTACAATCTGATGTAAATGTGAAACTTGTCCTTGAAATTACAAAAAATCTTCAAGAGCGATGTATCAACGAAACTCCACCACCTGGTTTATCAAGAAAAGATCATATTGTTAAAATTCTATATGATGAATTATCAAAATTATTAGGAAAAGATACTGAGTTTCATTTTAAATCTGGAAAAATCAACAAAGTGCTGATGCTTGGAATTCAAGGAAGTGGTAAAACCACTGTATCATCCAAACTAGCAAAATTTCTTACAAAACAAGGGTATAGAGTTGGTGCAATTGGAGCTGATACGTATCGACCTGGTGCATTGATACAATTAAGAACAAACTGTGAAAAATCTAATGTTGAAGTTTATGGTGAAGAAAATAACAAAAATTCAGCTGAAATTGTCAAAAATGGTTTAAAACATTTTGAAAATTCAAACATTGATGTAGTATTGATTGATACTGCTGGACGTCATAAAGAAGAAAAAGATCTTTTAGATGAGATGACAGAAATCTCTAAAGTTGCAAATCCTGATTTAGCCCTATTAATTATTGATGGTACAATTGGACAACAATGCTTTTCCCAAGCGGAGGCATTTAACAAAATAGTTCCTGTTGGTGGTATAGTAATAACAAAACTTGACAGTTCGGCAAAAGGTGGTGGTGCATTAGCAGCATCTGCTGCTACGGGTGCACAAGTTATGTATGTTGGAACTGGTGAAAGAATTGATGATCTAGAACAATTCTCACCTACTAGGTTTGTTGGTAGACTTTTGGGAATGGGTGATGTACAAGCTGTCCTTGATCTTGCAAAAAGACTTGGTGATGAAGCAGATGAAGTTCGTATGAAAAGAATTTCTAGCGGTAAAATGAATATGGAAGACTTTTTTTACCAACTTGAAGAAGTAACCAAAGTTGGTTCTCTTCAAAGTTTGATGGAAACAATGCCCGGATTGTCAGGTATGGTAAAAGAAGATCAACTTGAAGTGATGGAACAAAGAATGGACAAATGGAGATACATTATCCAAAGTATGAACAAAGCAGAGAAAGCTGATCCTGACTTGCTTAACTCTTCACGAATTAAAAGAATTGCACGTGGTTCTGGTTGGCCAGAACACGAAGTCAAAGAACTTTTGAAAAATTACAAAAATTCAAAGACAATGATGAAAGCCTCTAAAGGCAGACAAATGCAAGGCATGCTTCGTAAACTCGGAATGGGTTAATCGATAAATATTCATTAAATCAATTATTTACATTAGTGTGTGAAATCACAATCTGACACTGTTTCTAAAATCCTGAAAAATTATGATCTATGTGAATATTGTACAGGTAGAATAATATCAAAAATAGTTGGTAAACCGTCATCAAAATTCCTCGGAAAAAAATATCTCAAAAAACTTGGTAAATCAGATCATAAAACATGCTACATATGTAAAAACATATTTGATAGTCTTGAATTTGTCCTATCTAATATCTTTGAGAAATCATCGCACTTTGATTTCAAAACATTTCATCTTGGAATAACTCTAAAACCATCATTCCTGGAAAGAGATGATTATCTGAAATCTAAATTTAAAATTAAAGGAATTGAAAATATCAAATTTGGCATTGCTAAGGAATTAGCAAAAAAAATTTCTCGAAGAACAAATTCAAAAAGAATAACTGATGATCCTGATCTGTTTATACAAGCAAATTTTAAAGACGAATCTTGCATACTTCGGGCAAAACCCATGTTCGTATATGGTAGATATAATAAAAAAATTAGAAAATTACCACAAAAACAAGGACTATGTCGTAGCTGTAATGGAATTGGATGCCATAATTGTGATTTCAAGGGGATAGAAAACCTTCAAAGTATTGAAGGCAAAATCTCAAACCTTTTCATAAAAAAATTTGATTGTAATCAAGTTAAAATTAATTGGATAGGTGGTGAAGATCAATCTAGTTTGGTTCTAGGTAAGGGTAGACCATTTTTTGCAAAAATTCTCAATCCAAAAAGACGTAATCGAATATTACGTAAGACTTCTGACCTGGAAGGTGTTTATCTCTCTGAATTAAAAAAACTATCTATACAGCCTAAAGGGTCAATTCCATTCAAATCCGAAGTTTCAATAACTATTGATACAAAAAAACCAATTTCTTCAAATCAATTAAAAAAATTAAAAATTTTAGAAAATGCCAAAATCCAAGATTTTTCAAGAGATAAAAGAAATACCAACAAGAGAATTTACAAGGTTGGTTACAAAAAACTTGGAAAAACTTCTTTCATTTTAGATTTATTTGCCGATGGTGGAATCTCAATAAAATCTCTTATTCAACAGTCAGATCTAGTCCCTAATGTATCTGAATTATTAGAAAATCAATGTGAATGTAAAAAGTTTGACTTCAAAAATATCGTAGTTTGAATACTCAAGCTTTTTTATACTAATTTCTCAAAATTAAGTATGAACCCACTCCAAAAACTATCTCAATCTTTAGAAAATGGAGTTATACCTGAATCAACTTATGAACTTATTCAAAAAAGATTTCATCTGGTCTCTGATGGTATTATGAGGATTGAAAAGGCATCATCAATAAAATATCCAACTATGTACGTAGAACCCTCGATTCTAATTTCTGGAAGTACAAATTCTCTTGACGTAGGAATTCTATATGCACGAACTATTCCTCTTATTGTTCATGATTCTATTCATGTAGTAATACAAATTTCTGCTCCACTAGTTGCTTATGGTCTTAAAGGTACAATTCATGCAATTCTTGCACATGAGTTTCTTCATTATCTTGAATTAGTAACACGTTTATCAAAAACTGAATTACTTTCTGATGAAATTTCAAGTAATTTATTTGAAAATGTCTATTCTGATAATACCAGACTATTGGAACCTAGAAGTGTTTTCAATGATAACATGTTAATATCACATATTACAAAAAAATTCCCTTCTGGATTTCGTGATTATAAACTAGAAGATAAAGTCATTAAATTTTGGATTGAACAAAAATTACCGGTATCAAAAATATCTCTTGATACAAACACTGTGAAATTAAATGCTATCCAATTATCTAACATAAAACTCGATGAACTTCTTTTACAACAATTAGAAATAATTAAAACAAAAAATTCTAAACTACGTAAGAAAAGACTTTACTAAATAAATTCAGTATCGCCACATTTTCCACAAGTTCTTCTATTCTTGTGTTGGGACATAAAAACTCCTTTTCCACATCTTGCACATGATTTTCTTTCTCTAGATACCTTGTTGTCCTCTACTTTGTAATATTGGCTGACTTTTGGACTGACACCTTTGTGACCCTTTTTCTCTACAGGCATTATTCTTTCTTCTCCTCTTCAGCAGGTGCTTCAGCTGCTTTTTCTTCAGCAGGTGCTTCAGCTGCTTTTTCTTCAGCAGGTGCTTCAGCTGCTTTTTCTTCAGCATCTTTTTTTGCCTGTCTCTCTAATCTTTCAAATATTGTTGGATTAACTTGTTTTTTTGCTAATTCTTCACTATCATAAACATAAAACATTGCTGTAACATTAGGTCTACCTGTTTGATTTTTCATATTTATTGCAATTACTGTCTTTTTTGATAAATTGAATTCTTTAGTGATCATATCAATTGCTTCTTTTCTCTTCAGTCTTCCTCCAAGACCCCGGAAATTACATGTAATTTCTCTTCTTGACAGGAATGAATTTTCAACATCACTTACTGTTTCAATCATTGACATATAGCAAAACCTCTGAATTGTTCTTATAAATCTTCAACGAATTAACAAGAAATTTAAGAAATTCTAATTTACAATAGTCATGGAACGATATATGCTACATCTAAAGAACTCATCTGATCTTAATCGTAAAATGGCAAAAGATATTTTGAGACAATCTAGAATTCTCGCTTCTGGAATGAATCTAATTTTACGTGATTGTAGAGTATCAAAAAAATATATAGAATTTGATACAACAATTCCTCAATCTAGTCTTGATGAATTGATAGAAAAATTGTCTTCCATTGGTCCTTTAGATCATGCAAAACATGTTATTGAAGAAATTGTTGAAAAAGAAGAAGCAATTTCTGAAGGAATTTCTTATTTTAATAATGAAAGATTTTGGGAATGTCATGAAATTCTTGAGGGTGTTTGGAAAAATTGTGATGGCAATGAAAAATTTCTAGTTCAAGGTTTAATCTTAGTTGCAGCAGGATTAGTCCACTATCAGAAAGATGAGGATCCAATATGCTTAAGCATTTTTAATCGTGCATTAGAAAAATTAGAAAATTCTGATGGTCAATATCATAATATTGACATTGATAAAATTAAAAAAACTGTTAGTGAAATGATTAATTCACAAAACGTATCTAGTTTTCTGATTTAATAATCTCTATTGCTTTACTTACTACTTGAGCCCCTTCTAACAATCCTATCTCTCCATTTTTAGCAAATTCTTCGGTAAATCTCTCTGAACCATCATTTACAATTTTATCTCCTGAAATTAATACTGGAACTGGATCATCACTATGTCCTTTGTTAATACATGGAGTAGAATGATCTGCTGAAATCATAACAAAAACTTTACTGGTGTCGATATTTTTTAAAAGTGTGCCAAAAAACCTCTCATCAATTTCTTCAATATTCTTCATCTTTCCTATTGCATCTCCATCATGACCAAATTCATCTGGTCCTTTCAAATGAACATAAATTGCATTTTCTGTTTCCATAGATTTTGCAGCAACTGTTGCTTTTTCTTCATAGTCAGTTAATCCACCTGCATTATATGCTCTCATTTCAAGAACATTTGATATGCCAATCTCAACTGGCATATCTACAATACATGAAAAATTCATAGAATATTTCTTATTTATTGTTTCAACCTTTGGATATTTGTTTCCTGCATCTCGTAATAAAATACTGTTAAGTAATTTTTTTCCTTGAGATTTTCTCTTTTTGTTTATCACGCTTTCTTTTAGAATCTTCAATGATTTCTCTGTAAATTCATTAACTAAATCTGCAGATAGTTTTGCCACATCTGTATCCTCCAACGGCAAACAGCGTTCAATTTTTAAAAAATCTCCTACTGCTTTAGCTACCCCCATTCCATCTACTCTGGAATAAGCTGGATCTGTATTTGTTATATTTGGAGATAATGGATGCTCATCCCTTATTCTGACAATGACTCTATGACCGATGGTTGGTACAACAACTACTGATGCAAGTGGGTTTGAAAATTTTAATTTCTGCTCAATTTCTTCAGATACTGCTTTAGCATCTTCTCTTTCTATATGTCGTCCAGCTCTTCTGTCTATAATGACATTTTTTTCATCTAATGTTGAAAAGTTTCCACGTAATGCTAGATCTCCATCTTTGAAATCTAATCCCGTTCCTATAGCTTCAATCACTCCTCTACCTGCATAATCTGTATGGTGAAATTTGTATCCTAGCATATTGAAAACTGCAATATCTGATTCAGGTGCAATCCCTTTACCTACTGAAATCACTTCTCCCATTTTGCCATTTTTTGCTAATTTATCCATGTTTGGTGTTTTTGCTGCTTGTAACGGAGTTTTATTTTCTATATCTGGATGTGGTAAATCCCCTACTCCGTCTAGTAAGACATAGACTATTCTGATCTGAGAGTTATCAGTCAACATTTCTCAAAAAGGATTGTTCATTTTAAATCTTCAAGATCTAGACTTTTTTGTATGGATCGTTTCAACACTTTTTAATGATTTTTTTTGTCAGTATTGAGTGGGTAATTTAAGAAAGGATCATGTATCTGAAAGATTTGTCATTGTGAATCCTCCAAAAATAAAATATCCTAAAACAAAGAAAAATCCATTTAAATCTGGAAATGAATCCTTGACAAATCCCTCTGTACTATCATTGGTTCTAAAAGATGGGATGTTGCAAAGATTGCAAGATGATGAAGGTGATTCTGTTAAAAACTGGGTTGTCCGAGTTGTACCTGCGATTAATCCTGCAGTAGATATTGAAACTGAGAATTCATATTCTGATCATCCTTTATACAGCGAACCTGCATATGGGTATCATTATAACGTAATTGCCTCTCCTAATGAAAAAGAAACACTTGCAACAATTAGTGTTGAACAGTGGGGTTATGTTTTATCTGTAATTCAAGATAGGCTTCGATGGCTTTATACTCAAAAAGGTGTTGCATATGTTGCAATTTATGCTGACAGCGGTAAAAATTCTGGAAGTAAAGTTAATCATCCGCACTTGCACATGATGTCTTTCGCAACAATTCCTCCAAAAATTGACGAAGAAGCTAATTCCTCTCATAGAATCTTAAATGAAAAAGGTGTATATCCAATGAGTCAACTCGTAAGTTCTGAATTGGGTGGGCCACGTCAAATTCTCCAAACTGAAGGATTCATTGCACTATCTCCTTGGGCTCCATCACATCCATATGAATTTTGGATATGTCCAAAAAAACATGCAACTAGTTTCTCAAAAATTTCTCAAAAAGAAATTAATGATCTCGCTTTAATTCTCAGAGCAACTCTTGGTGGACTATCTAATTCTGTCAAAGATGTTTCTTTCAATATTGCATTTCACCTTTCCCCTGAAAAGAAAAATAGTAAACAAATTCATTGGCATGTGGAAGTATATCCACAAACTGCTTCTTGGTCTGGCTTAGAACTTGGATTTGGAATTTTTCTAAATGAATTAACTCCTGAAAAAGCTGCAGCAGAATTGGGGTCTGCATGTAGAAAAGAACTTTCTGCATTAGTGGGAATTATCTAAGGTAAAGTTATAGTTTATTACATCAAAAAAAAATTTCTAATTATGGCATTAGAAAAGTATATGGCTATTGCAGGTTTGGCTTTATCCATATTCTTTGTTGCAGAAATTATCACTCTATTTAATTTCATGATTAATCCTGCAGATAATGATTCATTTGGTTTTGAAGCAGCGCCAAAACTATTCCAATTCATTTCTCTTAGTATAGCACCGGCAACAATAATGATGGGGGTTTCATTTCATTTATCAAAGCGTTACGGCTCTAGATTTAATGGTATGCTGATTATTCTTAGTGGAATAATTGTTTTAATTGGAATGATTTATGCATATGCTATGATCGATGATCTAAAACCTAGTCTTGTAGATTCTTCTGTTGAGATGGTACCTATAATTTTCATGTGCGTTTCAATTCCTATTATTATAATTGGTGTTAGACTATTGAAAACTCGACCTCGAAAACCAAAAAAGAACTATCTTGAAGATGGTTACTCTTTCTAAACACTCATCTTTTTCTTATCTGAATTTTGACTCGACATTAAATTTTGTTGCTGTCTAATTCTTTCAGCGATTAGTCTGTAAAGTGATCTAAACTTATCTTTTGTCTTATCTGAGAGAAAATCTGCCTCTTCTATAGCAATTTTTTCACAAATATATCGTGCTACTTCTTCACTATCGAATTCTTCCCAGCCATTCTCTCTATGTTCTTCCCATATTGAATGAAGGCTTTCAATAATTCCACTTTTATTTCTAGATTGGATGTCTTGTTCTGTTAAATTGACATATCCCTCTTTTCTTAATTTAATTGCATAAGTCTGATTTACTGCGTAAAGATAATCTTCTATAACCATATAATCTTCTATTGATTGTAGAGATTTTGCTTTTTCTTCAAAGAAAATTGTCTGTGTTTTTGAAAACTCATTTGCAATTAATTGGGCAGAAATTTCTTTAGATTCATCTGTATTATCAAGTAAAACAAAAGTATTGTAACCATGATTTCTATAAAAAATTGATAGTGGTAAAACTGAATTTTTGTTATATGCTGCTACTATGTTAAGAGGATTCATCGAAATATTTGGGTCTTGTAAGAATTTATCAAATGCGTTAAGATACATTGTATCTGAAATAGTCTCTACAACAATCACTGGTCTGGAATTATATCCTATTTGTCTATCTAGGATTGATTCTACTAAGCCTCTTGATAAACCATAAAGAATTGGTGTCAATGTTAAATCATCGGCATTCCAGTAATCATAATAAATTCTACTCAAATGTTTTTTCTTATCTAATTCAACTACCAATAGATTGCCTGGTGCGTAATCAAAAATCATGTAAGGTGAATGTGTAGCGTATAACACCTGGTTTGAACCTGCTAAACTTTTCAATAAATCTGAAATACCACGTTGTTGTGTTGGGTGTAAGTTTCTTGCAGGTTCATCTAAAAGCAAAATCGCCTCTTTTAATTCAGCTTTTTGAGTCTCTGCAGCAAAGTTTACGATAAATGAAAATGTCCATTTGAATCCTTCAGCTCGTCTATTAAGTAATCCTGTATTTGTAACGGTTCCATCTTTATGCACATCTGATATTACTACACTTATTACATTATTTGGATTCAACCTTAATTCCACGTGGATTGGATCACCTTTCCAAGCAGGATTTAGTTTTTCAGTGAGTCTCTTACTACATGTATTTAGTAATTTAATTAGTTGTGATGGACTATTTTTTGCCTCTTCTAATTCATCTACATCTAATTCTGCAAGATAAAATAAGTTATCTACCGTTTCTGCCTTGTCAAATTCTTCTTCTCTAAATTCTATACTTGGACCAGTTTTATCTCTGTTGTATTCATTCAAGTTTACATTTCCTATAATTTTTTTATAATCCGAAAAATACACGAATCTTGGATGCAAATTAGAATCTATGAAATTCTCTAATGCCATTTTCTCTGTGGTTCCAACAAGTAAACTCTGAAAATTAGAATCATTTTCTTCTGAAATATTATTCCATTCTTCTATGACTTGTGGCTCATCTGCTGCTAATACTTGTAAATTATTACCAAATTCTGCCATTTCATTTCTAAACATTTCTTCAGTTTCTGGTGCTTGACCTTGAAAAAATTCCGTATCCAGTTTAATCTGTACATGATTTGGAATTGTATCTAAAAATAAAAGAAATTTTTCTCTAAAATTCTCCCATGAGTTCAATCCGCTATTTTCAGCTTCACTAATTTCTACATCTCCAAAATCATACTGTGGAATTGGATTTTTGTTAGTTCTGAAAATCTTAATTTTTCTTATCTCTGGAATTGATGGAAATGTTTCTTTGATGAGTTTAATTTCTTCAAAGTTGAGTTCAAACTCTCCTTCTGCTAGTCTAACCTCTTCTTTCAAATCATCAATCATTTCATCGCATAAATCTAGCTCGGAGACTTGTTGATCTTTGTTAAGCAGGGTCAATGCCTGTAAAATAGTAGTTTTACCACTTTCGTTTCGTCCAACAAATGCTGCAAGATCCCCGACTCTGATTTCACCAGAATCATGAATACAACGGTAAGCACGAGCTCTAAACTTTCTTAATCGCACAAAAAAATTATTTCTCTCTAGGATTTAACTCGGATGACCAAATTATCTTAGACGTTTTGACGAATCCTTTTTGTCCACTTTTTTCTTTATTTCATCTTTTACGCTAAAGTCAGGAATGTTGACTTTACATTGTCCATCTTTACACACCTTTTTTATCATGATTCATGAAAATTCCTTCCTAAAATAAACATAATAACTCTCAAAAAATATGACAAATTTGATATACGTGAGAATTAAAGTTGAAACGTCTTGGTTAAAGCTTCTGCCTTTGTAATTTACATACTTCCTATAGTACTCTCTATATCACTAGGTACTGCGGTAATGGCTGAAACATTAGGCAATTCAGATCGAGAATTAAATTTCTTGCAATTTGGAGGTGAAGGATATTCTACAAGTGCTAAAAATGAAATAAGTCTTATTGGTTACACAACTGAAATTACACAAAACTCCAATCTTGAATTTAGTATAAACTTCTCAAACTCCGATTTTAACTGTGGTGATCTCTATATTACAATTTATGATGCTTCTACGTCTGAAAAACAGGTTCTAACTCAGAGTGGTTATTTGAAACAATGTTTTATTCAAAATAATAATATCTTACCCGTAGGTGAAAATTACTCTGAATTGATCTCTAAACCTGGAACTTACGAAATATATGTTGAAATTTATGATCAAAAATACTCAAAAAGTATCAGTATGACTGAAACTTTACGTGTAAAATAGATAATAGGTGAAAATTAAATGAAAAAAAAAGAAATTGATCCAGAAACAGCAAATGAAATCAAAAAAGAATTAGCAGAATTACGAGCTCAATTAGAAAGTCAAAAGAAATTAAAAAAGAAAGCAGCTAAACCAAAAGCGGAAAAACCAAAAAAGAAAGCAGCTAAACCAAAAGAGGAAAAACCAAAAAAGAAAGCAGCTAAACCAAAAGCGGAAAAACCAAAAAAGAAAGCAGCTAAACCAAAAGTGGAAAAACCAAAAAAGAAAGCAGCTAAACCAAAAGTGGAAAAACCAAAAAAGAAAACAAAAG